>CAYPGH010000018.1:0-9870 GCA_964410475.1 uncultured Candidatus Saccharibacteria bacterium | reverse complement strand
AAACAATAGACGTGCGGTTTCATGACGGGTTGAAGCATATCAACACGGCGCTAACGGGTTTTTTTGAGAAACTTTTCGGCGGTGGGCATGCGAAACTTTTTGTGGAAGAGCCGCGTCGCGGCAGGCGTGATACAAATTTTGTGGGAGATGAAGATGACGAAGATATACCTGAAGAAGAAGAGTTATATGCTGGGCTCAATATATCCGTCTCGCTTCCGCGAAAAAAGATTCGAGGGCTCGAGGCTCTATCCGGCGGTGAGCGCGCACTTACCTCTATCGCACTTATTTTTTCTATGACGCAGGTGAATCCACCGCCGTTCCTGATATTGGATGAGACCGATGCTGCACTTGATGAGGCAAATAGCCGACGCTATGCCGATATGGTTCGTGAACTCGCAGCCAAAAGTCAGCTTATCGTCATCACGCACAACCGTGCGACCATGGCTGTAGCGAGCGAACTCTATGGTGTCACCATGGATGCAAGCGGAGTATCAAAGTTGTTGTCGGTAAAGCTCGAGGAAGCTGAGAGGGTGGCGAAGTAGAAAAGATTGTTTTCTAGGGTGTCGAGTGGTATACCCCGTGAGATAAAACTCCGTGAGTATAAAGACAAGTCCTTTTGATTCAACAGTACTTTCGATCGAAAATCTATCTATTTGTAATTTGTTATCTCATGGGGTATAGTGCCGCGACACCTGCCCGGTTAGTCTAATTTTGGCTAACCGTAAGGAAACGGACTCTCAGCGGAGGCACTTACGCCAGAAGGGAGATGGGAAAGCGAAATCTATTACTTTTAGAAATGATTCTTAGCCGAAATTTATACTACCGGGTATGCTGAAAATAAGAATGCAAAGGACGGGGCGGATAAACATGCCCACTTTTCGTATTGTAGTGATTGAGCACGCTCGAAGTCCCAAGGCAGGGAATTTCGTTGAGAAAGTCGGTGTGTACAACCCGAAGACGAAAGAGCGCAGCCTGAACGCCGAGCGTATTAAGTACTGGCTCTCTGTTGGCGCAAAGGCGTCTGGCACAGTACATAACATGCTAATTTCTGCGGGGATTACGGAAGGCAAGAAGATAAACGTGCTTCCGAAGAAATCGCCGCCAAAGCTCGCTCCGGTGGAAGCGTCAAAGGAGGAGGTTGGTGTTGCGGCCGAGGATCCTGCGACTGAAGAGAAAGAGGAGGCTACCCCCGAAGCGCCGGCAAAAGAGACGACATCGGAAGAAGCACCGGCGGAAGAGACTAAATCCGAGCCAGAATCCGCAGAAAAGACAGAGTAATCGAAAAGCGTTTTGACGCCTACGTGAACATGCCGTATCCTATCCGTATTACTACTTAGCATTACCTGCTGATCGCAGATTATTCTGACCTATGGAAAAAGACCAAATATTTCTTGAGTATGTCGTGAAGGCATTGGTTGATAATCCCGATGACGTCAAGATTAACCGCACGGTGGACGAGATGGGCGTACTCCTCACACTCTCTGTCAATAAGGATGATATGGGGAAGGTAATTGGACGTTCGGGCCAGACAGCGAAAGCCATCCGTACCATTTTGCGCGTTGTCGGCATGAAGAATGAAGCCCGCGTCAATCTCAAAATAGAAGAACCCGAAGGAAGTGAGCGTACGCATGTTCCTGATCGCTCAGTGGAGGACGTCATAGCGGATCTCAAATCAGAATAGCTGACAGCTTGTAGTCCGCTGGAGGATTGCTCGTGGGTTTTTGCCATTTATTGCGTGTCATAGGCCACAAGCTATAAATTTGAGCATGATTCACTTTCACATCATCACCCTGTTTCCAGAGTCCATCGAACCGTATCTTTCAAGTTCGATACTTGGTCGTGCACAAGGGAAGTCAGGCAAGCCGAAGAAAAATGAGAAGCCGAAGATATGCGTCTCATTTTATGATCCGAAAGATTTCGTAGTCACTAAGCATAAGCGAGTGGACCAACGACCCTATGGCGGTGGGCCCGGCATGGTGTTGGAGCCAACGGCAATATTGAAGGCCGTTGAAAAAGCTCTTCGGGGGAAGAAGGGAGCAACAAAGATATTCTTTGCGACCGATGGAGTACAGTTCGACGAGCGAATGGCAAAACAACTAGCACGCAAGAAAGCCATTGTTCTTATTTGCGGTCGCTACGAGGGTGTGGACGCACGGGTACAGAAAATTCTAAAAGCGAAGAAAGTTTCTGTTGGCCCATATGTTTTGACCGGCGGTGAACTTCCGGCGGTAACATTGATAGATGCAGTGTCTCGCTTCGTGCCGGGGGTCTTGGGGAAAGCCGAATCACTTGAAGCCTCGCGTGTAGCGAGTCCGGTAACTTATACGCGACCGGAGGTACTCACATGGAAAGGGAAGAAGTATAGGGTCCCGAAGGTGCTCTTATCGGGCAATCATGCCGACATTGAAAGTTGGAAGATCAGCGTTAAACGTAGATAACGGGTGCCTGTCAAGCTTGACAGGAAGGCGAGGAGTGATACACTCTCGCGGTATTTGCTTAAAGCTTTGAATGAGTTGCGGTTGCGCTTTTAGTGAAGAGATGAGTGAGGAGATGCCTGGTTTTTTACCTGGCGGAGCATCTAAAAAGTGCTTTTGATGCAAAAAACTTAATAAGTGCAGTGTCTACGATCCGCCAGAGGGCGGACCGTACAGTTATCTTGTTGTAAAAATGGCAAAAACACACGCACGACCGCAAAAATATTTCGGGAAATTCCGAGAGCCGTTGGTGAAGCTCCCGAATCTGGTTGAAAGTCAGCGCGCTTCCTTTCAAGAATTTGTGAAAGGAGGTGCTGAGCGCGTTTTCAAGGAGTTCTCTCCCATAAGCGATCATTCCGGAAAGAAGTTCGAACTGAAACTAGTCAAGTTCACGTTCAGTGAATTGCGTTGGGACGAATACTACGCGAAGAAAATGATGCGCACGTATGAGGCGCCGCTTTCGATGGTAGTTAAACTTAAGAACAAAACAACCGGCTCTGAAAAGGAGCAGGAGATATTTCTCGCAGATTTTCCGTGGATGACTCCGCACGGCACGTTTATTATCAACGGCGTTGAACGCATCATTGTGCCACAACTTGCACGCTCATATGGTGTTTTTTTTGAGGCTGTTCCATATAAAGGTAAGGGCTACTTTGCGGCGAAGATTATTCCTGCCCGCGGCGTGTGGATAGAAATAGAATCCGATCCGGATGGCGGCATATATGTAAAAATTGATCGCAAGCGACGTTTCCCAGTCACGTCACTTCTGCGTGCTCTGGGTCTTGCAACCGATAAAGAAATGCTAGGGCGGTTCAAGGGCGTCGCTCACGACGCAATCGTAACGACGCTTGAACATGATAATGCAAAAACGTCGCAGGAGGCACATGTCGAGATATACCGACGGCTTCGCGATGGCGATATTGCGACCCCGGAAAGTGCCCGTACACACGTGCAGGCGATTCTATCTGCCGAACGTTACGACTTCTCTCGTGTTGGAAGATTTCATTTCAACAGACGCTTTGGCCTTCCCGACGGTGAGAAAGACCTTGCGCGCGCAACGTTGTCGCTTGAGGACATTGCTCGCATTGTGACGCATATTGCTGAACTTAATGCGGACCCTTCCGCGGGACCGGATGACATAGACCACCTAGGTTTCCGGCGTGTTCGATTTGTAGGGGAGCTTTTGGAGCAGAGAATGCGCATAGGACTTTCGCGCATGAAGCGCAATATCCAAGACAGAATGGCGATGGTGGATGCAGAGACGACACTACCGGTTCAGTTCATTAATCCTCGACCATTCCAGGCCGCTGTCCGCGAATTTTTCACAACAGACCAGCTGTCTCAGCTAATGCAGCAGTACAACATTTTGGATGAGATAGAACACTTGCGTACGCTTTCAACTCTAGGTCGCGGAGGTTTGACATCCGAACGAGCGGGGCTTGAAGTGCGCGACGTACACTCTTCTCACTACGGTCGCGTTTGCCCCATTCACACACCGGAAGGGAAGAACATCGGCCTTGTTTTGCACATGTCACTCTACGCGCGACCGAACGAATTCGGAATCTTGGAAGCGCCTTATGCGAAAGTGGAAAAAGGCGTTATCAAGGACAAAATTGAGTACATGAACGCTCTTGAAGAGGAGAAGTTTGCTATCGGGCATGCCGCGGTACCCCGTGATGATAAGGGTCGCATTTCCGAAGACTTTGTCGAAGTGCGTAAAGGAGGTAAGCCGATGCTCGTGAAGCGTGAAAACGTGGATTTCATGGAGGTTGCAACGAATCAACCATTCTCTGTGGCGACATCTCTCATTCCTTTTGTTGAGAACGATGACGCGAACCGCGCCTTGATGGGTTCAAACATGCAGAAGCAAGCAGTACCTCTTATTACTCCGGAGGCACCCCTTGTTGCAACCGGCGTTGAATCAGTGGCTGCTCGGGATTCCGGTCGCCTCGTTTTAGCGGAAGAAGCGGGTGAGATTATTTATGCTGACGCGCAGAAGATAGTGGTCAAAAATCAGAGCGGAAAGACAAAAGAATATATACTCGTGAATTTCTCTCGCACGAATGGATTTACAACATTTCATCAGCGTCCGGCTGTATCTCCAGGCGAGCACGTGAAAAAAGGATCAGTCCTTGCTGACGCTTCCACGTCGGTCGGTGGACAGCTTGCGATAGGACAGAATGTTCGTGTCGCGTTCTTGCCGTGGTTTGGCGCAAACTTCGAAGATGCCATAGTAATCTCTGAACGTCTTGCAAAAGATGCACGATTCACCTCCATCCACATGGAGGAGTTTGTTTGTGTGGTGCGTGACACGAAACTGGGGCCCGAAGTGACAACGCACGACATTCCGAACGTCAGTGAGTTTAAACTTCGCAATCTAGATGAAGACGGAGTAGTCCGTATTGGTGCAGAAGTGCGCTCCGGAGACATTCTCGTAGGGAAAGTGACGCCGAAAGGAGAAACACAGTTGACCCCGGAAGAGCGTCTTCTTCACGCGATTTTTGGAGAGAAAGCGAAAGACGTGAAAGACACATCACTCCGGATGGAAGGTGGAAAGCGCGGTCGCGTTGTCGGCGTCAAAATCTTTTCTCGTGAGAACGGCGATCAACTTGAAAGCGGTGTTATCTCTCGTGTGCATGTAGAGGTCGCGCAATTGCGCACGATCTCTGTCGGTGACAAGCTCGCCGGCCGACACGGTAACAAAGGCGTTATCTCTCGTGTTCTTCCTGAAGAGGACATGCCCTTTGATGACAACGGGAACCCCGTGGATATTATCTTGACCCCGTTAGGCGTGCCGTCGCGCATGAACCTAGGGCAGATACTTGAACTACATTTGGGACTTGCGGCAGAGACGCTAGGGTATCAGGCAATTGTCCCTTCATTTTCCAGTGCCACAGAAGAAGAGATACGTGAAGAACTTAAAAAAGCAGGTGTTGCAGAATCGGGGAAACGCATCCTTTTCGACGGTAGGACAGGAGAGGCATTCGCTCAACCAGTTTCTGTCGGCATGATGTACATGCTCAAACTACATCACATGGTGGAGGACAAAATACACATGCGTTCCATCGGACCATATTCTTTGACGACTCAACAGCCTTTGGGCGGTAAGGCACAGAACGGCGGCCAGCGCGTAGGAGAAATGGAAGTGTGGGCATTCTTAGGCTACGGCGCGGCACACAGCTTGCGTGAAATACTCACTATCAAATCAGACGACATTCTGGGAAGAAGCGCCGCATTCGACGCCATCGTTTCAGGTAGACGTATTGAAGAGTCATACACGCCGGCGACTTTCAACGTGCTTGTTCGTCACTTACGTGGATTGGGAATCGACATCGAATTTATTGGGGGCGACTCAAGACGAGAGGCCAGAAACTAAGGAAAGCCAATTATGAAGAAGAAAGACACCATCCCACAAGATTTCGAAGCAGTCGCTATGCGACTCGCAAGTCCCGAGCGTGTTTTAGAGTGGAGCTGGGGTGAGATAACAAAACCAGAGACCATAAATTATCGCACGCAGAGACCGGAGAAAAACGGTCTTTTCGACGAGCGAGTTTTTGGTCCTGAAAAAGACTATGAATGTTACTGCGGTAAGTACCGCGGCATCCGTTTTCGAGGCATCATCTGTGAAAAATGTGGAGTTGAGATCACGCGCGCGGTCGTTCGTCGCGAGCGAATGGGACACATCGACCTCGCGACTCCCGTCTCACACATATGGTTCTTGCGCGGCATACCTTCACGCATTGCCTTACTGCTCGGTCTTTCCGCCGCAGAAGTTGAGAAGGTCGTTTACTTTGCAGGGCACATCGTGACATCAGTACAAGAAGAGGAGCGCGCACGGCTTTTGAAGGAGCTTGAACAAGAACTCCAGCAAAAAACCAAATTGGCAGCAAGTGCGGAAGTAAAAACTGAACTTAAAGAGAAGGCGCAGAAAGCGAAACGCGAAATAGATTCTATTCAGGAAGGAGTAGTTCTAGACGAAGCAGCGTACCATCTTTATGCTGTTAAATACGGTGCGATGTTCCGTGCGGCTATAGGTGCAGAAGCTCTATATAATATTTTGAAGCGCATCGATGTCGACGCATTCATCAAGCGTTTGAAAGAAGAGTATGAAAAAGCGGGTGTTGCAGCTCGCGACAAGATCCGGAAACGTTTGGCGCTTGCGGAATCACTCCAGCGCGCAGGTGTGCGACCCGAGTGGATGTTTCTTACACGACTTCCGGTCGTACCGCCCGCGCTTCGTCCTATGGTGGCGCTTGAAGGTGGACGTCATGCATCCTCGGATTTGAATGACCTCTATCGTCGCGTTATCAACCGCAACAACCGACTTAAGCGTCTTCAAGCGATTCATGCTCCGGAGGTTATTTTGCGGAACGAAAAACGTATTTTGCAGGAAGCGGTAGACGCACTCCTCGATAATTCCATGCGGCGCGGGAGCGGTGTGTTGGGAATTTTGGGCGGAAGACGTCGGGCACTAAAGTCACTTGCCGATTATCTCAAGGGCAAGCATGGCTATCTGCGACAAAACCTTCTTGGTAAACGTGTGGATTATTCCGGCCGATCAGTCATCGTTGTTGGACCAGATCTTGCGCTCGACGAGTGCGGTCTCCCGAAACACATGGTCTTGGAACTTTTCCGACCATTTGTTATTCAGGGACTCTTGTCACGCGAACTCGCATATAACATCCGTGGAGCCGGACGCCTAATAGAGGACGAAGCGCCAGAAGTGTGGCCTATCCTTGAAGATGCGATACAGAACAAGTATGTGCTTTTGAACCGTGCACCGACGCTTCATCGCCAGTCCATTCAGGCGTTTCGCCCGGTACTTATTGAAGGCAATGCCATTCAAGTGCACCCACTTGTTTGCCCTGCCTACAATGCCGACTTCGACGGCGACGCGATGGCTGTACATGTGCCACTCTCGGAAGCGGCTCAGCTTGAGGCGGCACGCATCATGTCGGCGAACAAGAATATCTTGAAGCCTGGAAGCGGTGACGTAGTTGTCGCCTCGAAACTCCTCGACATCGTTCTTGGCTGTTACTGGATGACGAGGGCAATGGAGGGCGTCAAAGGCGAGGGGGATGCGTTTCCTTCCACGAACGCAGCTATAACCGCGCACGATTTCGACGCACTTGATTTGCGCGCGAAAGTAAAGATACTTCCGGGCGATAGCAAGAAGTACAGTGCGTTCGAAGGTAAGGTCTTCGAGACAACCGTCGGTCGGCTTCTTTTCAACTCTGTTTTGCCGTCTGACTTTCCATTCGTCAATGAAGAGGTAACGAACAAGCGCATGGGTGATTTGGTTCATGAGCTCGTATCGCACTATAAGCTAGACGGTATTCCGAAAATACTCGACAAGATAAAGGCGTTCGGATTTCGTTATGCGACACACGCCGGCATAACATGGTCACTTTCCGACGTCGTGACGCCGAAGATCAAGGAAGAACTTGTACACGCAGGGCGGGTAGCTGCTGCGAAAGAGGAAGAAAACTTTGCAAACGGACTCTTAACAGAGGCCGAGCGTCGGCGCATGACTATTGAAATATGGAGCAAACTCTCTAACGAATTGCGGAAGCATGTAGTAGGGTCTCTCGACACGCATGGTCCAGTGCATGACATGATTTCTTCCGGTGCGCGTGGTAGCGTCGTACAACTTCACCAGATGGCAGGCATGAAAGGCCTCATCACGAACCCACGTGGAGAAATAATCGAGTTTCCTATCACCTCGTCTCTTAAAGAAGGATTGACGCCGGTAGAATATTTCATCTCGACTCACGGTGCGCGAAAAGGTTTGGCAGATACTGCTCTGAACACCGCGCGCGCAGGGTATCTTACACGTCGTCTTTTTGACGTAGCGCACGATGTCGTTGTTTTAGAGGGTGATTGCGGTACTAAGGAGGGGGTTCTTATACTACGACCTGGTAAAGAGAACATCGGTGGCAGTTTCTCAGAACGTATTGTTGGACGAGTTCTAGCCGAAGGAGTGAATTTGTCATCCGGGGCTCTAAAGCGTGGGACACTCATTATGCACGATGCCGCGAATGTGGTAGAAAGTTCCGACGTGAAGGAGGTTATTGTGCGCTCTCCCATGACGTGCAGGGTTGCGCGTGGAGTGTGTCAGCAGTGTTATGGCGTAGATATGACAACATGGGAGATGGTTGACGTAGGAGAGGCCGTAGGTGTCATTGCGGCGCAGGCTATCGGTGAGCCAGGCACTCAGCTCACTATGCGTACCTTCCACTCGGGAGGTGTCGCGACTGTCGGCGGTGACATCACAATGGGTCTTCCTCGAGTCGAAGAGGTGTTTGAAAGTCGCACTCCAAAAGCGCCAGCGACCTTGTCACGTGTTTCAGGAACCATTTCTGAAGTAGTTAGAGAAGGCACGGAAACTATAATCCGAGTCTTGCCCGACGTCATTTCAGAAGGTAAGACTGCAAAGGCTGTAAAAAAAGAAACCGAATATAGTGTGAGTCCTCTGCGTGCCATTCTCGTGAAGGAAGGTGCTCATGTAGAAAAAGGTGATTTTTTGACAGACGGCTCGGCGAACCTGGAAGAGCTTTTCTTGTTCTCTGGAAAAGAACGTGCTCAGGAGTATATCATCAACGAGATAACGCGTATCTACGAGCTTCAAGGTGTTACCACAGCGCGAAAGCACTTGGAAATAATTGTTAAGCAGATGTTCAGTCGTGTTTCCGTTACACATTCGGGTGATACGGGCGTTTCCGCCGGTGAGATAATCTCTGACTTTGAATACGATCGAATCAACGCGACACAGAAAGAAGCATCGGGTGAGAGCGCAAAAGCAAAACAGCTACTTCTTGGTATCACGGAAGTATCCCTAACGCGCGCTTCATTCCTATCCTCTATCTCCTTCCAGAACACACCGAGAAAGCTCGCAGAAGCAGCGGTTTCCGGAGCAGTGGATCGCCTTGTCGGCCTCAAAGAGAATGTCATCGTTGGCCGCTTGATACCAGCCGGTACAGGATTCCCCGGAAGCAAGAAGCATGAAATGATAAAAGAGATGGAGCGAGAATTTGCGGACACGGCATCCATGGAAGAGGGGAAAAGGGAATAACCCTCGTTTGCACATCCGCCACACATCGCCTCCAAAGGCGACGTTTTTTACGAGCGACGTAGAGCGAGAGTCCCGAAAGCTTGCTTTCGCATTTTCGAGCCGAGGAGTTCGAAACCAATTGGTTTACGAGCGACGTAGAGCGAGAGTCCCGAAAGCTTGCTTTCGTATTTTCGAGCCGAGGAGTTCGAAACCAATAAGCACTCGCGTTTACCTGCCTGCCGAATCCTCTTCCTGTGCGGTGCACGCAGACAGGTCGGCGCAGGCAGGCGCGCAGAGGACATTCCCGACCCGTAGGGTTAATCCATGCGCAGAATTCCCCGACAG
>CAYPGH010000017.1:0-10258 GCA_964410475.1 uncultured Candidatus Saccharibacteria bacterium | reverse complement strand
TCCGAGCCAAACCAATACGCGCGCTTTTTGTGTCCCATCAAAAGAACACCAAGCTCATCGCCTCCACGTTCTATGTCATCCATAAGAATCCTTTTCTTACGCGGTGTCTTCCAGTTGTTTCCGGCATATTCGCGCAACGACAGAACGGTGTCATCGCAGGGATGGTATGCGTACATGACCGTCGGACGGAACACGACATGGTCGTTCTCCACGAACGTGTAGTACTCGGCGGTGGTCATGCATTCATCGTGCGTGATGAGAAAACCGTGGTATGAACCTTCTCGTGGCGTCCAAGAACGCACTTGAGTAAGAGCTCCGGGGCGATCGAGATACAGTGCCGCTTCATTGCCGAACGTATGCACATGCCCGCCCGTTGCGACCTCTTTCTCATGAGTTCCCCAACCTAACTCTGCCGGCTGTGTTGCCTCACTTATAAATCCATCTATAGACCACGTGTTGACGAATTCACCAGACTCTTTCTGCACGGAACTTGTCTGCGTGTCGCGCTCGGCCATCTGTAACACACGCACCTTTAGTGTTTGCATTAGACTTGCCCAATCTTTTTTGCTCTTCGGGATATTTGTCGAACCTCCAGTATCACGAGCAATGTGAAGGAGCGCCTCTTTGATGAAATGCGTAACGAGTCCAGGATTGGCACCGTGATTTGCGACGGCCGTTACTCCATTCGGATATTTGTTTTTCAGCTCGTGAATTCTACCAGTCGTACGAACGTAGTTTGTACGCTCGGCGATTGGAACGGACGGGTCTGACAAAAGTCCCGACCACTGCTCTGCTGAAGTATCGAGATAGAGCGCTCCCATCTCCTGACAAACAACGATAAGATCGCCGGAAGCCACATCTACCGACAAGTTGAGAAGGAAGTCGCCTTTGGAAAGGTACTTTTTGAGGACAGACGCATAATTCTCGGGCGTTAGAGGGTCCACGACAAACTCAATACCGTACTGATCCGCGACAGCCTTGCCCGTATCTTCGGCCGTGATTATTTTCATGCGCTCCGGCGTTATGTCCGTATGCCGCAGAAGCATAGGGATAATGCCCTGCCCGATAGAGCCACAGCCGAGCATTACGAGACGGCCGGGAAACGTCGCTTTTGTATAAAGCTCTTTCGCACCATTTGTATAATCCCAATCGTTCACTTTTTTATTGTACAGTAATTCGAATAAGATTAATGACGAGGTGTTACTTTTGCTTTCGGATCGGCTGCGCTTTTAGGCATACCGTCCTTGCTCTTCCCTCCGCCTCTCGGGGTGACCTTTTTAATTTTAGTTGGAAGCCCCATGGTCCCAAGTAGCTTCAAGAAAGGATCGGGATCAAGCTCTTCAACGTTTACCATTGTTCTTGGGTCCCAGATACCCTTGGCAACGAGGATAGCGGCGGCAACCGGTGGAACACCCGCGGTGTAAGATATCGCCTGCGACTCTACTTCCTTGTAACATTTCGCATGATCGCAACTGTTATAGATAAATACCTCTTGCCACTTTTTATTCTTCCATCCTTTCACAAGGTCACCAATACAGGTGTAGCCAGTGTACGTCTTTGCAAGCGAAGCGGGATCCGGTAGAACCGCCTTCAAGACCTTGAGTGGCACTACTTCAACGCCTTCTGCCGTTTTGACGAGCTTCTCCGAAAGCATGCCGATATTTTTCAAAACACCAAAGACATTGAGATAGTGGTCGCCAAAACCCATCCAAAAACGGATGCTCTTTGCGTGTATGTTCTTGTAGAGAGAATGGAGCTCGTCGTGCCCGTTTAGATACACCGGTTGTTTCCCAACAACAGGAAAATTGTAATCCCACCGTTCGGCGTGTACAGGCCGCTCGATCCATTGACGATTAATCCACGTCCAAACCTTCTTGAACTCCCGAAAGTTTATTTCCGGGTCGAAGTTGGTAGCAAAGTATCTTCCGTGCGAACCCGCATTTACATCCAAGATGTCTACTGTATCGATTTTATCGAAATAGTGTTTTTGTGCGTACGCCGCGTATGCGTTGACGACGCCCGGGTCAAATCCAACGCCAAGAATCGCATTGATGCCGGCCTTCTTACAGGCGGCTTTCTTTTTCCATTCATAATTGGCGTACCAAGGGGGATTCTCACAAACCTTATCAGGATCCTCGTGTATAGCCGTATCCATGTAGGTAACTTTCGCGCGAATACACGCTTCAAGGACCGACATATTGATATAGGCCGTTCCGAGATTAATGACAATGGATGAATGCGTGGATTTTATGAGCCTTACCATCTGTGCTACATTCATCGCATCTGTCTGACGCGAATATAGCTTCCCTTTTTTATTCTTGCGACTTCCCTTGCGGAGAATGCTTTTAATGATGGCGTCACACTTCTCGCGTTTGCGAGAAGCTATACAGATATTCCTCAAAATATCGTTATTTTGCGCACATTTGTGTGCCGCAACATGCGCTACTGCTCCGGCTCCAACAATAAGCACGTTCGGCTTTCTTTGCTCTTTCATATGCTACGAAAGATTATTTAAATACTCCTCGTAAGTAAAAGTACGCACGACCTCAACCTTTCCGTCTAATCGTTTAACGACGATGGAGGGCATCGGCACGCCATTGAACCAAGACTTCTGAACAATGGTGTACCCCGCAGCGTCCGCAATCGGGATGAGATCTCCTAGGTTAAGTGTATCAGGAAATTTGTATGTTCCAAAAATATCTCCGGCAAGACAGGTGCGTCCCGCGATCTGGTACTCATGCGTCGTTCCCGAGTCACCCTCTGACAGGTCCATCTTTGCATTCTCCTGATACGAAATGAGATCTGGCATGTGTACGTTGGCCGCCGCATCTACAATGGCGATATCTATCTCGTTATGAACGATATCCAAGACCTTTGTTACCAGAAAACCCGCACGCGTGATGGCGCTCTCGCCGGGTTCAAGGTACACCTGTACACCATGCTTCTTGGAAAACTCTCGGAGCAGGTCGCAGAATTCGTCTAGAGGATATCCTTCCTTGGTGAAATACATTCCGCCACCTAGCGACACCCAATCCAATTTTTGCAAAAGTTGTCCGTACTTCTCACTGATGGTTTCGAGTATCTTCGCGAGAGCATCTAGATCATTATTTTCACAATTACAGTGAAACATGACGCCGCTTAGCAAATCTCTGACATCCTCTATCTCCGTCATGTCGACAGCCCCAAGTCGGCTGTATTTTCGTGCCGGATCGGCAAGCGCGGAATGCGAATACGAAACACCCGGATTGATGCGTAAACCTACGGGAATTCCTTTTGCGATATCGTAGAAACGCCTCAATTGCGAAGTGGAATTGAAGATTATTTTCGTCGCAAATTTCCGCACCTCTCGAACCTCTTCCTCGGAGAATACGACACTATACGCGTGTGTTTCTTTACCTTGGCCGGGTAGGCCGAACTTCTCGTGCCCAAGCCGCGCCTCAAAAAGAGAGCTCGAGGTCGTTCCGTCCATGTATTGACTCATCAGAGGGAAAACGGCCCACGATGAGAAACACTTCAAGGCCAACACTGACTTTGCACCTGATCTATCCTTCACGTAGGCGATCTTCTCCATGTTCTTAAGAAGCCGCGTTTCGTCTATAAGATAATACGGTGTCTCTACCTCCGGATGTTCTCGAACAAAATCCCAAATTGATTGCTCTCTAGGCATGCTCGAATAGTATATCCCGTAAATTGGCTCATTCCGACTCTACAGGGCGTCTGACTGTGCGTCCCCGCACGCAGACAGGTTTACCCTGCGGGTCGGAATACACTCCCTGCGCACAAGCGCGAGTGCTTTCCGCCAATTTCTGACTCCCTGCCCCCTTCGGTGGGCAGGGCTGGGCTCGGAAATGCAAATGAGTACTTTTGCATTTCGCTCGCACAACGCTCGCCAGTAATACGGACTTGCACGCATAGAATTCGTGATAGCATGAGGGGCATTATCCATTCGCAACAGATGACATGAAAGAGAAAGAGGTCGTTAAGATAAAGAAATCTCATAGTAAAGAATATAAAGTTCACGTCGAGTTTCCGGGAAGAATGCTTATAGTCGGGTTCGGCTCCATTGGCCAAGGGGTTTTGCCGCTCATATTACGGCACATAGGAATTGACAAGAGTCGCATTTCTGTTATCACCGCAGATAGACTCGGCGAGACAGTGGCAAAAAAAGAGGCAGTGAAATTTGAAATATGTCCACT
Source organism: uncultured Candidatus Saccharibacteria bacterium (assembly GCA_964410475.1). GTDB lineage: Bacteria > Patescibacteriota > Minisyncoccia > Phycocordibacterales > UBA2100 > UBA10103. Next base: position 6,062 of record CAYPGH010000017.1, on the reverse strand, counting down.
TACTCGCGACAATTATAAGAAAGTCTTGGACAAGTATCTTCGTAGTGGAGACTTTTTACTTAATCTCTCCGTCGACGTCTCGTCCGTCGCCCTTATCGAATATTGTCGTGAACGAGACGTGCTCTATTTGGATACCGTTGTTGAACCTTGGTTAGGTGGCTACACGGACACTAGCTTATCGTTCTCTGAACGTTCAAATTATGGACTTCGTGAGACACTGATCGCGCTTAAGGGAAATTCCACGAATAATCCTACCGCCGTATCTACACACGGAGCAAATCCGGGAATCGTCTCGCATTTCGTTAAACGAGCGCTCCTTAATATCGCACGGGACACGAGTTTCTCTACAAAAAATCCCACAAGTCGAGAAGAATGGGGCAAGCTTATGCATGGCCTCGGAGTAAAGGCGATACACATCGCGGAATATGACTCGCAGGTCTCACACACACCAAAGAAAGTCGGGAGGTTCGAGAACACATGGTCTGTGCCTGGTTTTCACTCAGAGAGCATATGCCAGCCTTGCGAACTTGGATGGGGCACGCATGAAAAACATCGCCCTAAGAATGCGCTTCGACACAAGTACGGCTGTGGAGCGGCAATATATCTTGATCAACCGGGAGCAAAAACTCTGGTGCGCACGTGGACACCAGAACACGGCCCTTTCCTCGGCCGAGCCGTTACACATAACGAATCCATTTCTATCGCTGACTTTTTCTCCTTAAAAGACAAAGCCGGAAGAGCACTATATCGACCAACCGTACACTATGCGTACCGTTCGTGTGATGCATCCATTCTTTCAATAGAAGAGTGTCTAGGCAAAAATTCAGAATTGCAAAAAGAGCAGTTAGTCCTTATGGATGAGATAGAGACCGGAATGGACGAACTCGGCGTACTCCTGATGGGGCACAAGAAAAATGCCTATTGGTATGGCTCACAGCTCACCATCGAGGAAGCGCGAAAGCTAGCTCCTTACCAGAATGCAACAGGTCTTCAGGTTACGGTTGGGGTTCTAGGGGGCGTTATATGGGCTATGGAGAACTCTCGCCGAGGCGTAGTTGAGGCCGACGAGATGGATTTCGAACGCGTAATGGAGATAATCGAACCATACTTGGGAAAAATGACCGGCGCCTATACTGACTGGACGCCACTCAAGAATCGCGGATCTCTTTTCCCGGAAGATGTAGACACAAGCGATCCGTGGCAGTTCAAGAATATATTGTTCAACTAAAAGTAGGTATGTGTAAATTGGCTCATTCCAACTCTACAGGGCGTTTACCCTGCGGGTCGGAATACACTCCCTGCGCACAAGCGCGAGTGCTTTCCGCCAATTTCTGACTCCCTGCCCCCTTCGGTGGGCAGGGCTGGGCTCGGAAATGCAAAAGAGTACTTTTGCATTTCGCTCGCACAACGCTCGCCAGTAAATGATTCCATATATGGAAACACGATAGTTCTATATGTGGAACTACGACGTCGAGGTCAAGTTTAAACTAGAGCGCATGTTCACTCTTTAGCAGGATGTGCTTCTTCAATGTGCCGCCACGATTATAACTGCCCAGAGAGCCGTCGGAACGGATGACGCGGTGGCACGGAATATCGGGATTGTAATTTGTGCGCATGATGGCTCCGACTGCCCGCGCCGCTTTCGTGTTTCCCGCTTTCCGAGCCACCTCTTTATAGGTCATGGATTTGCCCTTGGGGATTTTTCGCACAATCGCCAAGACTTTATCGCGAAATGTCATATTCCGTCATATTCCTAACGTGCCGTCCCAATCTTTTTTCCCCGATTTCTTCGCAAAGGAGAGGAGTTTCTTACCAATCGTTTCGCGGTATACACAATAATCGCAATTTTCCGAAGAGTCTGGCAATTCAGGACTATCAAGACATGTTTTTATGTTCAAAATTGTTCCTTCAACCCATGAATCATCTCCCTTGTGCGGCACAAGCGTGACCTCAAACTCAAGAACCCCGTCAAATGCTTTTCGGTCCTTGTCCGCATTTGCATACACGAAGTAACCAGTGTCAGAAACCTTGAATCCATTCCTACGAAAGAGCCACTGGTACACTTCCATTTGTTTTTTATATCCGTCGTGCCAGTCTTTATCGAGAACCTCTATCTTCCCTTCCTTGCTCGTGGATTTGTAATCAACAATGATGATCTCTCCATTGGGATTCACCCACACATCGTCAATCGCCCCCGAAACACGAAATCCTGTTTCTGGGTGTTTATACTCGATACCTTTAAAATTCTCTCTCCAGACATCCATCTGCGGATTCTGGAATGGTACTGCATCGATTCCGTACTGCTCCATCAGAGGATGCGCTGTTTTATCCGCACGATGTATATCGAACTCTTTTTTGAGAAGTGCGTCCACCGCACTATTCAAACTAAAGGGGTAGCCCGGTGGCCGCCCCGTACCTAATTTGTTGTCGATATAAAAACAGCGAGGACACTCGGTAAAAAGACTGATCTTTGAGCGAGAGAGACGAAATCTGTCTCCGCCATAATTCCAATTTGGGTTTCTGTCGGGCTTGTAGTATTGACTCATCCCGTTAGAAATAGGGCGCGGATGCTTATAACGCATCCGAACACTACTCGGCTACTTCTTGTAATATCGAGCAAGGTAAACACTCTTCTTTCTCGTCGTCCGGAATTTCTAACGGGACTCATCAGTGCAGTATACCCCGAGAGACGTGGTCCGTCGCGTCACTAAATAATAAACTACCGCGCAGCCAAGCTGTCGCGGTATTTTATTTTGAGAACCACTCGGTTCGGAACGTTCGCCTGATTACAGGCTCTCTGCTCTCCTCCACGGGGAAAACTACGTTTTCCCCGACCCCCTTTCCTCATGCGCATTCATCCCCGCAGCCAAGCTGTCGGGGAATTCTGCGCATTGATTAAATTTGTGCGCGTTACGAATTTGTAGAGGTCGCGTCGTGATTTACTTCTTCAAACCAATGCTTAAATCGATTTTCAACATACCACATACCTGTGAACATAATGAGTGTCAAAAAGGTCGCGAAAATAGAAACAGCATACATCCCAAAACCCACTGCCATACCAATACCTGCGACTATCCAGAGTCCTGCCGCTGTCGTGATGCCGTGAAGCGTATCTCCACGGAAAATTATGAGCCCCGCGCCTAGGAATCCGATACCGGTGATGACTGCCGCTGCGGTGCGCATAGGGTCAAAGCCGACAACACCGATGAACGAAAGACTGACGTAATTCGCCATGACTATAAAAAGACACGCACCGAGCGCGACCAGACCGAACGTGCGAGTTCCCGCGGCTTGCCTTGCAAAAATTGCCCGTTCGGTACCGATGAAGGCACCCAGAAGCATCGCAAGCGCTAGCTTGCTGAAGATGATTACGTTCGTATCAATAAAATGTTCTGGAGAAAGCATAGAAGGAAGTTTACAGTTTACAGTTGACGGGTAACAGAGGCGTGCATGTATTTAACTGTAACCTGTGAACTGTAAACTGTAAACTGCTTGTTTAGTGCTTAGACGCCGCACAGACGTTGTGCCTCGTCGATAACCTGTGATATACGCGCGGGCTTCACACCGTACTCTTCAAGAATATGCTTCGTGGAAACGCTCTTACATAGGACTATTTTGCTGTCGAGAAAGCGGCGCTTCTCGCCGGTAGTTAAAGTCGTGAGACAAGTTAGAGGATGCACACGCGCCTCTTCGATGAGCGAAAAGAGATTACGCGTGCGCGGATAATCCCACCCTATAAGCGTGAGGTTGGAACATTGTGCATAACGAATGGCGTTCCTCGTAAAGCGGGTGTTTGTCATAAGCCAACCCTCATCCACGCGCGACGAAGCCTCGGGAGTATGCTTCAGGTCTTCATAACGAGCAAAGACGTAAAGAGCGTCTTTGATGTCGGTCTTTCCACCAGCGTCGTTATGAAATTTGGCTTCAATGCCGACCCTTTTCCCGTTCTTTTCGGCAAGAACATCCACTTCATGCGGCGCGCAACGACCTGTCAGAGCTACTCCCGTGCGCGCTCTCCAACCGTGTGCGCGCAAAATTTCAGCGATAAATTGCTCGAACGGAAATCCGGAAGGACCTAAATCGAACACAGCGCGCTTGACGGAATAACGCGCCGCAACAGGTGGCGCTTCTTCTTTCCGAAGCATATCGAACGCCTGGCGATATATTTCTTCTGTGGTCATGCCGGTTTTCATTTCACGCATAACGCGCGCGGCGATCCTCGCGCGCATCGTCGATGACGCTCCCGCGCGCTCAAGTGAATACTCCAGCTTCGCAGGATCAAATGCTTCCTGCTCACCGTCGGCCTTGGTTATAAGAACCTGCGCCGGCGCACGTATAATGCGCGGGCTTGCGATAATCTTGCTCATGTTGCAATTCTATCAGTGCGAAAGAACTTCATCGCGCGCCTTGCTGTGTATTACTTTACTGGCGACATAGGGCGAGTGAAATGAAAATGTACTCATTTGCATTTCCGAGCCCAGCCCTGCCCACCGAAGGGGCAGGGAGCCAGAAACCGGTGTTTAACGGTTTACGAAATCCATCATTCTTGACTAACGCGTTCTTCGGCGGCGCAGCGCGTACCTGCACTTCGCCGACGGCTTCGGCAAGGCGAGTCGTCTAACGGTTTGCGTTTGTATATATCGACCTCGTAGGTCGATATACACGTCTCAAGGTCGTCGGCGGCCTCTTTCGTCCACCGTATCGGCATATAATTCTAGGTGCGATTGCATGCGGAAAGAATCGATCGAATGCGTGCATCAGAAACATAGCGGCGCGGAAGCGCGAGACGGCGTTTTACTTCAGCACGCTGTGCGCTTGACATACGTGGCACGGAGAAATCTACGACACGTTCTTCAAACTCTGCCACAAGCGCTTTCTGTGTCTCTTCAGGCAACGCTTCTATTGCTTTCGCAACTTTGATAAGTTTCTCCGCGATGGCTTTGGTCATGACCGTCAGTGTACCACAACATATGGGTTCGTTGAAATAGCGCCGGATGAATCGGACACTGGCTCGGAGGACGGCTCTGCAATTTCTTCTGATTCTGGTTCGGCTTCCGGTTCGGAAGCAGGCGTAGTCTCGGGTTCGGACGATTCTTCTGCTTCCTCGATTTCAGTCGGCGGTTCGGCTTCGGCGACAGGATCGCTTTCTTCAACAGGCGACTCATCGGGAGCGGCAGAAGTGTCAACATCGGCACCTTCAATTCCGGCACTGGAACTTTCTTCCTCCGAGCCAGCTGGGGGAGAGGCAAGGCCTTCCCGCGCCTCGAGCTCGCGGATGCGCTCCTCAAGCGTGTCGATCCGTATGTCTTGCTTGTCAAAACGGCTTGTTATATAGGCCCACACCTCCTGTAGCGCCCGCGCGAGAATAGCGGTGAAGTTGGCGTACTTCACGTTGGACGGGGTTGAGGAGGCGTCGAGTGTCACCAGGCGCGGGTCGACCTCGAACACTTCCTCGGCGATGAGGCCGACCTGTTCTCCCGCAACACCGATGTCGTCGTTGTAGAGAAAGGACACGGGACGCAGGGCGAGCACGGTGGCGAGGGCTTCATCGCCGAGCGACTCTATGGAATTCTTGAACCGCAGAGAGGACCCCGTGCAGCCGGCGCCGTCGCTGTAGGTGACTTCTTTGTTGGCTGAGAGGCAGAGTGCCCCTGCTCCAGCGCCCGCAGTGAGGCCGTCGAAGCCTACGGTGCCGGTTACGGAAAGTTTTCGCCAGGGACTCGTCGTCCCGATGCCGACGTTGCCATCGTAATTGACTGTGAGCCTTGCGTCAGCGAGAGTGGCGTTAGAAGAGTCAGCTGTGCCATCGTTAAGAATGTGAATTTTTCCACGAGTAGCCCCGTCACCAGTGGCTTCAAAAACAAGTGCACCCTTTCTGAATAAACTAGAGACGTTGTACCCAATATGAATACCTGAATAATTTCCGCTGGTGTTATCAGAGCTGCCAAAAGAGACAAGTGTATTGGCAGCAAGGAGAACTTCCAATTTGCTTTGCGGTACCTCCGTACCGATGCCGACGTTGCCGCTCGTTTGCTGGACGACAAAATCATCCGTGCCAATGG
>CAYPGH010000016.1:0-10661 GCA_964410475.1 uncultured Candidatus Saccharibacteria bacterium | reverse complement strand
GCGCGGGAAAAAGGAATATGGAATCATGTTTTGCTCCGACCTCCCGCGTCATCGCGTCAATCTCTTCAATAACTCCCACTTTGCCACCCATAAGGTCAAGTCGGTAAATGACGCGCTCGCTCGCCGGCATTATCTCGATACGACTTCCAAGCGCACGAAACGTTCCCGGAGAAAGATCGCCAATGGTACGCTCGAAGTAAATAGAAATAAGTTTACGCGTGAGAGTTGCGCGCGTCATCTGTTCACCTACACTAAGCTTCAAATTTACTTTTTGATATTCAACCGGCGAGCCGAGCCCGTAAATGCACGAAACCGAAGCAACGACAATGACATCCTTCCGCGTTAAAAGCGCTTGCGTTGCTGCGTGTCGAAGGCGTTCTATGTCTTCATTGATTTGCGCTTCTTTCTCTATGTATGTGTCGCTAACAGGTACATACGCTTCAGGCTGATAGTAGTCATAATAAGAAACGAAATAGTGCACCGCGCTTTTTGGAAAGAATTCGCGATACTCCGCAGCAAGCTGAGCGGCAAGCGTCTTGTTATGTGCGATAACGAGCGTCGGCTTGCCCCACTTCTCGATGACGTTCGCCATCGTAAAAGTCTTGCCGGAGCCAGTTACACCGAGAAGTGTCTGGTCACGCTGACCTGCCTTAAGACCCTTCATGAGCGCGACAATTGCCGCCGGCTGGTCTCCCGCAGGGCGATAGTCGCTTTTTAGTTTAAATACGTTCTTGATACTCATACGAACATATGAAATGAGTCCTGCCCATGCACTAACTTTGGCTTACTCTTGTTGAGACGCGCCAACGTAATCGAAGAGGTGAACGCCATTCCACGTGGAAAGCTTACGCGCTCGAAGCCTACTTCAACCAAGCCAAAGTTTAGTGCGGGGTCGCCCGCTGGCTTATAATCGCTCTCTATTTTGAACGTGCTCATCCGTATACTCTATCAAGACTGGGCCAATGAGAAAGAGCGCTCACTCCGTCATTTTCCTAATCCTTTTTGCTTTGTGCCCTCGCTTTCCATCCCGTTTTTTCTCTGGTTTTTTCTTCGGCTTTATTCCGGCATTTTTTACCTTGCCCTCCAATCGAGGAGCTACTCGCGGCGGCACGTCCCTATTCTTGGCGTCTTTTTTCATACGAGTATGAGTACACAGACGTTGCGCTTTCCGCGCTTTAAAAGCGCAAGACCATCGGAAAAGTCTTTTTCGACGAGCGTTCTCTCGGCTTTTACTATTTTTCCATTTAATGTTATCGCCTTCTCAGTGAGAAATTGCCGCGCCTCCCTCTTGGAGCTCGCAAGCTGTGCTCCGACTAGAACGTCAGTAAGGGAATCGTCGACATGCGCTTCATACGACGGCGCGATTTCGCGCAAACTCTTAACGTCTTCCGGCGATAGTTCGGCAAGATTCTCATCAAAGACAGCACGCGAGACGCGCTCTGCCGCCGCCGCCGCGCTCTCACCGTGGACGAGCGAGGTTATCTCTTGGGCAAGAATCCCTTGCACGTGTCTTTTGCGCGGCTCGCGTTTGTGCAATTCCATCGCGGCATCTATCTCAGTTGCCGAGAGCATAGTCATTTTCAAAAGATACTCTTTGACTGTCTCGTCTTCAGTATTGAACCAAAATTGGTAGAACTGAAATGGAGTCGTCTTTTCAGGCGAGAGCCAGACGGTCCCCATCTCAGATTTCCCGAATTTCTTGCCGGTCGCCTTATTCACGAGAAGCGGCCATGTGAACGCATAGGCAACGTCGCCTGTCTTACGACGAATGAAATCCACACCCGATACGATGTTGCCCCATTGGTCGGAACCACCGACCTGCACGTCACAGCCGTATTCTTCGTGCAGATGGAAGTAGTCGTACGCCTGTAATAGCGCGTAAGAGAATTCTGTATACGAAATGCCTTCCTCAGGATTTTTTATGCGATCTTTTATGAAATCACGTTGAAGCATCATGTTGATCGTAAAGTGTTTACCGGTATCGCGCAGAAACTCGATGAGACTCAGTTTTTCCAACCACTCGATATTGTTGAGAAGCGTAAATTCGGCACCGCCAAAAAGTCGCTTCGCTTGCTCGGCGATTTTCTCGCCATTCGCACGAACTGTCTCTGCCTCCAAAAGCGGCCGCTCGACGCTTTTGCCACCGGGATCCCCTATCAAACCTGTTCCACCCCCGACAAGTAGGATGACCTTATGCCCATCTTCAAGAAAGCGGCGCAAAATAAGGAACGCCTGTAACTGCCCGACCTGAAGCGAATCGGCGGAAGGATCGATGCCAAAATAGAGAGTGCGCTTCGGACCGTCGGTTATTTCCTCTAGTTTTTTGGATGAAAACTGCTGAACATACCCACGTTCCTTCAGAGTTTCGGATAGTTTCGACATATTTACCCCACTATACCACGCACGAGTGGTGTAGGTATCTGGAGGATTTCTCAGTATAAAAATACCCGTACCCTAAGAACCCTTCCGCTGTCGTTCACGATCACGTACTTCCCCCTCATTCATTCCAAAATGATGCGCAAATTCATGCCAGATGGTCTCCGATATTACCTCGCGCACGTCCATTTTATCTTCGCGTGCCGCTTCTTCGATGGGATGCCGATAGAGTGTTATGGTGTCCGGCAAGGTCATCCCGACACCATAGTTCTCGCCGCGCGCCGAAAGCGGAGTGCCATGATAATAACCGAGAAGAGTTTCGCCATCTTCAAGTCCTTCGTTTTTGCGAACTTCTTCGGACGGTTCGTCCTCTACTAAAAGTGCGACGTTTTTTATTCTTTGGCGCACCCACTTTGGCAGGCACTTAAATCCATCTTCGACCAACCTTTCAAATTCACTTATTGGCATCGTCGTTTACAAGCTCCTTAAAGCGCTTGCGCACCTTCTCAACCTTGGGTTCGACAACAAGCATGCAGTACGGCGCGCTCTTGTTTTTCTCGAAATACTTCTGTATGAACAGTTTCCATTGTTTGGGACACCGTCCTACTCCCTTCGGGACGGGCGAAGAAGTGGGAAGAGCTGTGCTTCGTGTGCAGATTTATTTTCCATGAAAGCGAACAAACGCTCGGAAACGCCGAAGCCGAACGCGGGCGGCATACCGTATTCCATCGCGCGGATATAGTCGACATCGAGCCGTTGTGCTTCCTCATCGCCTTTGTCGCGCAATTTTTGCTGTTCTTCAAAGCGCGCACGTTGATCTTGGGGGTCGTTGAGCTCGCTGTATCCTTTCCCCATTTCAGAACCAGCAATGAGTATTTGAACTCGCTCAACAGTTTTACCATCTTTGGCGCGCTTTGCGAGTGGCTCCATATATACCGGAATACCAACTAAAAATGCCGGCCCGGTTATTTCCTTACGAAGTACTTTCCAAAGATTATCGACAGTCCGAGGAACGTTTCGGTCTGCGTGTTCGTACTCAATACCTGCCTCTCGACACATCTCCTTCAAACCAGAAAGGGTTACTTTTTCCCCTGTCCTCTCGTCAATTTCCGTTACAGGATCCAACCTGAAGCGTTTTTTAATGAGTTCAGAAAAGTTAATTTCCTTCCACTCTTCTGCAAAATCAACCGTGTGGTCGCCTATCTCAAATGTGTACTTTTTATATGTCTCTTTAGCGATATGCCTATATAGCTCCTGTACGAATTTCATACCTGCCACCACGTCGCTATATGCTTCATAGCTCTCAAGCTGAGTGTAATCCTGCAAGTGTTCGCGTGATTGTCCTTCATTTCTAAAGATACGCCCTATCTCAAACACTTTTGGAAAACCCGCGATGAGAAGACGCTTCTGCCACAATTCGCCACACGAAATACGAAGATACACGTCCATGTCGAGCGCGTTGTGATGCGTTACGAATGGACGCGCGTCGGCGCCACCGGGCGTTGTTTCGAGAACCGGTGTTTCCACTTCCATGAAACCCTTGCCGAGGTAAAATTCTCGCACCGATTGCCAGAACTTCGCGCGCCTTTCCACAAGCGCGCGCAATTCTGCGTTCATAAGAATATCTATATCCCGCTCGCGCAAGCGTTTCTCTTCGTCCTTGAGACCGAACCACTCGTTGGGAATAGGGAGAAGCGACTTCGCAAGCATCCTCCACGTCTCTACCTTTAGTGAAAGTGCGCCGCGTTTCGTTTTGAATGCAACTCCAGCGACCTCAAGAAAATCTCCTGTGTCAACGGTATCAACAAAAAGAGAGAACACGTCTTTGTCCACTTCTGATTCCTGAAGAACTATCTGGACGCGGCCAGTTCCACCTGTGGTGAGAGATGTCGAACCATCAAATATATCTGCAAATACAATTCCACCCTGCCGTCGCAGAGACATGATGCGACCGTTAAGTGTAGAGCGTCGTCCGCTTGTTTCGCGTTCCTCAAAATCCGTCAAAAATTCCGCAACGGTCGCGTCTCGTGCGCTTCGCGCCGGATACGCCTCCATTCCGGCCTTTTTGAGAAGCTCTACTTTCTTTATTCGTTCTGCGCGAATGTCGTTTTCAGCCATGGTAATACATGATGGGTACTTGAGGTATTATTGCGGGTTAAGCGGAATCACGTCACCGCTTTGATTGTACTGCATGCTCGCGCCGCTCGATTGCTGTGCTTCCAATTGAGCGCGCAATTCTTTCACTTCATCGAAACCCGAAAACCCCTGCTGAAGTTCCTGCTGTGCTTGACGAGCCACATCCGAAAGAGACGTGTCCTGCACCACAGAACTGAGCTCAATCGACTGATCGCTATTTTGTATCTTATTCAGAAATAGGTACGCCCATCCAAAAAATAGTATGATAACAACAATGATGGCGATACCGCCCGCAATGAGCTTCTTATCATCCTTCGGGCGCTCTTTCAAATTGTCTATCATTTGCTGAGCTTTTTGCAAAACCATAGGAAATAGCTTACAGTTTGTAGCTGGCAGCTTGCAGGAATTGTATCGCAATTTCCCTCTTCTGTAAGCTACCAACTGTCAGCTGCTTAGTACAACTACTTCACTCTCTTTCCCCGCGACATCTCGCGGCTTCACGGTCAGTTTATCAACTGGTTTCACATTTTCCTCGCCGGCCTCCTTCAAAAACTGCTTCAGCGTCTTGTCGTCCCAGAGAATAGGAATGACGATTTTCGCCTCAAGCTTTACCGCGAGTTTTTGCGCTTCAGCTGGTGTCAGAACGCCATTGCCTCCTATAGGGAGCACTAAAATGTCCGGCGAATCCATTTCGAGAACATCAGGGTGCAAGTCGAGTTCGCTCAACGCACCGAGATACAGCAACGAGAGACCGTCGAAGTGAACGTAGTAGATGGTATTGGTCCGCGGCTCACCTCCCCACTTGGAGCCTGAAGCAAATCCCGATGCCGTAACGTCTTTGACTTCATATTCGCCGGGGCCGGAGATAACGAACGGTTGTTTATCTCCCCGCCCCGCTTCCGAAGAACCGTTCATGTCGGGGTGATTGAGCGGAACGAACGCCGCATCCGCGCCGAAATTCGTCGGCTTAAAATTCTTGGACTGTTTTGACACGGGCGCAAAGACGATTGTAGTGTCGCCTGCCTGCGCCCTGATACACGCTCCACTGTGATAAGTAAGAATCATAAATTAGTTTCTATAGTTTATAGTGTCGCCCGTGAGTAGGATTCGACAGGCAGGCCTGCTTGCGTGCGAATGCATGCGCCGGAGCGGAAGGTCAGTATCATAGTTTACAGTTGACAGTTTACAGTCTACAGAAAATCATAAATTCATAGGACAGTATACCCGAAATTCATTCACATACGAAATTTGACTTGGACATAGAGAGAGAGTAGACTTTTTGTAGGCACCTTGGATTCCACGCCAAAGGTAGATCCTCGCCAGACACTCCTGAAAGAGGAGAAATGTCTGGTCGAAACCAATGGAGGAAATCATCACGACGATGAAAATCACCATTGCGACCTCGCGCGCAAGCCCTTCCTCTCGGAACGGCATCGCGGCGGAGGCGAAGGATGCCTAATGGCATCGGCTGGGGCTGGCGACAGCGCGCATCCTGTCGCCAGCCCCTCATTTCTTCACTAAATCCGAGGATCCGAGGACCGTCCTCGGATGTTTGCTTTTAAGAAGCGTCTCATATATATTGTGCAAGCGCCCGTAGGGCGATTATTCATTAACAGCACGTTTCGGTTAATACTTCCCTGCCGACTGTACCGGTAGAGCATGCAGGTGAGGATCCGAGCGTACACGTAACAATGGCTACAGAAATTGAAGAGAAAGACAACGTTACCAACGAAGAGAGCGAAATAAAAACAGAAAAGGAAGAGAAGGAAAGCTCGCAAACAGACGTGCCCGTTAAAACAGGGCCGATGGAAGAGCTTTTGCGCTCTATAGGCAAACCGCCCGAGCTTGACGACGTCGTCGAAGGTCCAGTCACCGCCGTCGGTCGTGCGCGAGTTTTCGTCGATCTCCACCCATACGGCACCGGTATCATCTACGGACGCGAATATCTCTCTGCGCGCGATACCCTCAAGAACGTACGCATCGGCGACACCATCACGGCGAAGATCGTCGGCACCGACAATGCCGAAGGATACATCGAGCTAAGCTTGCGCGAAGCGCGCCAGGCCCTTATTTGGAACGAGGCGGAGCTCGCGATGCAAAAGAAAACCATATTCGAACTCCCCATTACAGAAGCGAATAAAGGCGGGCTCATCATCAATTGGAACAGCATCCAGGGATTCTTGCCCGCTTCTCAGCTCGCCGCCGCGCACTATCCTCGCGTACCCGACGGTGACAAGGAAAAAATATTCGTCGAACTCAAAAAACTTGTCGGAGAAAAGATCGAGGTCATGGTCATCACTGCGAGCCCGAAAGAAGGCAAGCTCATCTTTTCAGAAAAAGGTGCGGCGCCTTCGGAGCGTGCATCTCTCGTAGAAAAATATCACGTTGGAGACGTCATGGATGGTGTTGTGACTGGAGCAACAGACTTCGGTGTCTTTGTGAGAATAGAAGAAGGATTGGAAGGACTGGTGCATATTTCTGAAATGGATTGGGCATTGGTAGAAAACCCAAAGGGTCGCTACAAAGTGGGCGATGCTATCAAAGTGAAAGTGATAGAGATAAAGGACGGTAAAGTATCGCTATCCATCAAAGCATTGGTGGAAGATCCTTGGACGGCGGCGGGAGAAAGATATAAAAAGGATCAGAAAGTGGACGCCGTCATAATTAAATACAACAAGCATGGCGCGTTGGCTTCCATAGAAGAGGGCGTTGCGGGTCTCGTCCACGTTTCGGAATTCGCGGACGAAGAAGATCTTCGTGCAAAACTTGAACTCGGTAAAGTCTACCCGTTCACGATTACCTTCTTTGAACCAAAAGAAAGACGCATGACGCTTAAACCAGTTGAGTAAACTGGCTCATTCCGACACCGCAGGGCGTTAACCCTGCGGGTCGGGAATGCCCCCCTGCGCACAAGCGCAGGGCGTTATTGGTTTCGAGCTTCTCGGCTCGGAAATACGAAAGCTCGCTTTCGTATTTCTCTCGCTCTACGTCTCTCGTAGAAAGTGTCAGCCGTTGAATTCCGTCATAGCCCGCTCCGGGCCGTCGGTAACAATAATCTCAAGCGCGTGCGCAACGCGTTTGAAAACACGATTAAGCTCTTCAAGCTCGTGCGCGCGGAATTTCGTCAGAATAAAATTCATGACGACTTTTTTCCCTTCAGGCTTGCGCGTTTCCCCCGAAGCCGTCGAAGGAGAAACGCCGATCCGTATGCGCGTAAATCTTTTTGTCTTAAGTGTCCGCATGACAGACTCCAATCCTTTGTGTCCCCCACTACCACGGTCAAACGATATCTTGAATTTTCCAATAGGCAGATCTAAATCATCGTATATAACAATGAGTCGTTCCGCAGATTTTGCTGATTTCACAAATTTTACTATAGCTGAACCCGATTTGTTCATAAAAGTGTCGGGAAGGATGACGGCAACCGTCGTTTTACCTATCATTCCGCCAACGGCGCGTGATTTTGATTGCTTGTGCTCGCGCCAACCCTCGAAATGCATGACCTTTGCAAAGAATTCCGCCGCCATACGTCCCGCATTGTGTCTCGTGGATGCATATTCCTCTCCAGGATTACCTAATCCGGCAATAACCCATACCATATTCGACACATCGTACCATGCATATACTGGAAAGTACCAACATCAAGCAGTAAACCGGTGCACCGGTTTCTGGCTCCCTGCCCCCTTCGGTGGGCAGGGCTGGGCTCGGAAATGCAAATTGAGTACATTTTCATTTCACTCGCCCTATGTCGCCAGTAAGTATCTGAAAACCCATACACATCAATAGATGCGCTCTTATTGCGCTTCTTTATGTTCAAAAACTGATAATCATCACTTCATTTACTATGGAACATCGCAAATACTTGGTGTCAACGCCGCACACAGAGTACAATGTGCGACATGGATATTGTTGGAAATGATTCTCAGACAGTTTCCAACGAAAAAACATCTCCTAACACAACAGCAAGCGAAAAAAACGCCGCGTCACGCTCATTAATCCTGTATACAGCCGTCGCGCTTGGTCTTGCGCTCTTCATTCGTTTCTTTATCGCGGCACCATACATAGTTTCTGGTGCCTCGATGGAGCCGACGTTCGACAATTTGCATTATCTCATCATAGATCGTGTGTCGTACGAGCTTAGGGAGCCCGCTCGAGGCGACGTTATCGTTTTCGATCTACCGACAGAGCTCGGAAGATCACTTATTAAGCGCGTCATCGGGCTTCCCGGAGAGATCGTCATCATGAGTGGTAATACCATCATGATACAAAACGCTGAACATCCCGAAGGATTCACGCTCGACGAACCGTATCTCGATCCAGCAAATCTTGGCGGAGAAAACAATATGCGCGTGACACTTGCGCAAGGAGAGTATTTCGTTCTCGGAGATAATCGTCATGTTTCCTCGGATTCACGCATATGGGGATCACTTCCGCGCGAGACAATAGTCGGACGCGTGCTCTTGCGTCTCTACCCTCTAAACATGGTGAGTGCTCTTCCGGGAGAGGCACGGTATCAAGAGGAGTAGTTCACAGTTTACAGATTACAGTCTACAGAAAATACAGAATCAACATTCATTAATACTGTTAACTGTTCACTATCAACTGTAAATTGCTTTATGATCCGTTTAAAAGACACCGTCCACCAGAATACATCTTCTTTTCTATCTTCTGCGGTACGCGTCGCCGAATACTACGGGTTCGTGCCGTTTGAAGAAGCTATGGAAAGCGTGAGGAAAGTGCGCGTGCGAACACCGCGTGGAGAATCTCCAAATAAAGACGAGACAGAAATCATGTTCGCACGAAGGGAGGAACGCCCTCTAGCTGTCATCGCACGACGCTGTGCCATAAGCGCGGAAAGTACTGATGCGTCATTCCTTGCTTGGAGAACTGGTGGCGGCACCTGGCGTCATCGCTCCGGTATGCCTGCACTCACGTTGGAGTTGCATATAGTAGGTGTATCTTCGGCAATAGCAGAAGCGCTTCTCATCATCGTCACAGATGCCATCACTGCGGAAGCTGGTATCGGGCAACGTATTCTTTCCATCAACAACATCGGTTCTATCGAGTCTTCCAACAGATACATGCGAGACGTATCAACGTATTTGCGCAAACACATCGAATCTATCAGCCCGACGCTTCGACCGCGTGCGGCCACTGACCCCATGGGAACATTAGTGCAACTTATCGAACGTGGACATCCTGCTGTGTCGCGAGCTCCACAAGCCATGGAGTATCTTACAGAAGATGAGCGACGCAGGTTTTGGGAAATTCTGGAATACCTCGAGATAGCCGGACTTCCGTATGAGCTTTCTCCGCATGTCCTCGGAAGCCGTGAGTGCTGGTCGCACTCACTTTTTGAAATATCTGCGATGGACAACGAAACAGGCGGCCGCATAACTCTTGCGTTCGGAGGTCGTTATGATCCACTTACATCACGTTTTGCGCGTGCGCCTTTGCCATCTGTAATGATAAGCATCACATGCGAGATGCGCGGCCGTGTGAATATAAAACAAAAAAGCGGCGGACAACCTAGTATTTACTTTGCACATCTTGGATCTGAGGCGCGTCGCCGTGCGCTACCCGTTCTGGAAAACCTGCGAAAGGAAGGCATACCGATATATCAGGGACTTCTCCACGAACGAATTGGTGATCAAATGGCGCTCGCACACCAGCACGCAGTACCTTACATTCTTATCATGGGGCACAAAGAAGCCGTTGAGGAAACAATGCTCGTGCGCGAAACAGCAACGAACTCGCAGGAAGCAGTGCCTCTCACCGAACTTACAAACTATCTGAAGCGACGGCGAATTGTGACTGATTTTCAAGCACCGGCTTTAAGAGATTAGGATTCGCTTCTTCCCCTCAATACATTCCTGAAACGATTTCTAGTATCCTGTGAGTAAGATGAGATACATCGGTGACACCTCAAATCACATATCCCTAACTTGATGCTTATAGCATAAACGCAAGGACACAGGTAACCGGAGGCAGTATCGACCTACGAGGTCGATATAGGTCGCTATAAAAATAAAACAAGTCCTGTCACAATCTCCGGCCTGCCTGCGCGCGACCGCACACAGACTAGTTAACCCTGCGGGTCTTACCTCGACACCTCAAATCACATATCCCTAACTTGATGCTTATAGCAT
>CAYPGH010000015.1:0-10851 GCA_964410475.1 uncultured Candidatus Saccharibacteria bacterium | reverse complement strand
GCGAGAGACCGGCCCCAAGCATGGCGCCTAAATTTCGTGCAAAGAGCACTTTGTCATACTCTTTAACAGTTGTGAGTTTCGCATTCCAGTATCTAAGACTCCACTTCTTGTTGTGGCTCTCTTCGGAGAGCGCTATAAGTTTTCCTCCCTCTCGTCGCACCACGTCATAGAGTTCGAAGCGATCACGCGCTTCCGCGATACCTTTATATACGTCACCCCCAGTTTTTTCTGCAGTATATGAAAAACGAGCCATTCATTTCATTATAGCGCGCGAACTAACGACTCTGCTGACAGATAGTGTACGTATGTATACAAGGAGTGAGCACGATTATTCCGTAATAACACGCAACACTTCTTCTATTGTGGTAATACCCTGCACCGCCTTAAATATCCCGTCTTCCGCCATCGTAAGCATTCCTTCGCTCTTTGCCTGTTTCTCTATCTCATCACCAGTCGCATTTTTCATGATGAGTTCTTTTATCGTTGCCGTCACCGGAAGTGCTTCGTGAATGCCAACACGCCCCGAGTAGCCCGAGGGACATTCCGCACTCTCCTTCGGCTTGAAGAAAGGAATGTTTTTCCACGTCGCACTAGCCGGTACAATCTTTTCTTCTTTTAGAGCACGTAAAACCGCTCCCGCGTCAACTAGTCCCTCTAATCGCGTTTGTTCATCCCGCGAAAGTGTGTACTGCTCGCGTTCCTGGCATAGTTTTCTCACAAGGCGTTGTCCGATAGCAACCCGGATGGTGGAAACAAGAAGGAATGGTTCGACGCCCATATCAAGAAGACGCGGGATAGAGCCAGTAGCGGAGTTTGTATGGAGTGTTGAGAGTACTAGGTGACCGGTTAAAGCCGCGTTCACAGCAAGCGAGGCGGTCTCCTTGTCACGAATTTCGCCCACCATGACAATGTCGGGGTCTTGGCGCACAAGTGCGCGCAAGCCGTTCGCGAAAGTGAAGCCTATATCCGGTCGCACCTGTGTCTGGTTTATTCGCGGCATCTGGTACTCAATCGGATCTTCTATCGTAGATATATTTACATGCGGTGTATTCACGATATCGAGAAGCGTATAAAGCGTCGTTGATTTTCCGGCGCCCGTAGGACCGCAGGCTAGAATCATACCCGTTGTCGCACGCATCGCCTCATGCATGCGCTCCAAGGCATTGCCATGAAATCCGATGGATTCGAGCGTAAAACCAGAGATAGAATCACGCAGAATGCGCATGACTATCTTCTCACCAAAATACGTTGGCAGTACGGAAACACGAAATGATAATTTCTCTCCACCCGCTTCAGCGCCAAAGCGACCGTCTTGCGGCAAGCGATGTTCATCCAAACGCATACTGGCAAGAACCTTGATGCGTGCAGTTATCGCAGGTGCTGCATGCTTCGGTAATTCCATAGCGTCATGAAGAATACCGTCAATGCGATAACGTATAAGAAGTGATGTTTCTTCCGGTTCTATATGGATGTCGGAAGCACCTTGCGCACTGGCATGTCGCAAAAGTGTATCCACAATACGTACGGCAGACGCTCCCGACGCTATTTTATGCAAATCCTCATCCTTCAATTCACCACCTTTTTCGAGAACAGCCGTTTCGCGCTCAATGACATCTCCCAGATTATCTTTAAGCCCTTGTTGGTAGAGCTTCAGGGCATGCTTAATACTTAAGACATCCGTGAGGCGTGGAAGAATCTTGAGCTGTGTCTTTTTCTTTATGGAATCAATGGCGGCGAGATCGTCGGTGTCGAGCATAGCGACCTCAAGCTCATTACCATGATGCGAATAGGCAATTATATTGTTCCTGCGAGCTACAGGTTCTGGAATGAGTGACAGCGTTTCATATTTGATATCTGTGCCAGTAAGCGAAACGAACGGAATACCGAGAATATACGCGTATGTGCGACGTAGCTCGTCCTCTCCGATGACATTATGTGCTTTTAGAATGTCGCCGACCGGAACTCCGTTTTTCTTCGCCTCGTTCTCCGCGTCCACAAAGGCTTTTTGCGAGACAAGCCCCGCATCAGAGAGAAAAGATTTAAGATGGGTATCCGATATATACATAGCTTCGAGCTTCAAGGAAATTATACCATCGCTGGCGCCGTGCGAGTGGCTCCCGATATCAACCGTGCAGAACACATCAACGTTCCAGGCGCTTCAGCCGCTTGTAGACATCGTCATCGTTGCGCTTGCCGATAAGCGGAATGTCGAGCACGTTCCCGCGCACATTGTAGATGATTCGGTACTCGCCAACGTCGGCTCGATACCAGAGAAATCCAGCAAGCTTGCTTGAGTCCGGCGGAAATGGATTGTTTTGGAGCGCCGTGATCTTCGCATCCACCTGACCAAACTGCTTAGACGGCAATTTACGCAAGAATCGTTTCGCTCTGTTACCGAGATCGAGAATGAGCATGCTTCGCGCGCATCTGCCGCAAGAATTCTTCGGACTTCTTCGGACCGAGGAAATTTTCCTTCGCCGCTCTCTCCGCGCGCTCACCCCATATTTTGTCCTCCACTTCCCTGAAACGCTTTGCGTCAACGAACGCGATCATCCGCGCGACGGGACGGCCCTTTTTCGTGATAACAACGGGCTGACGCTGTACAGTGTCCAACAGCTCGCCGAAGCGGTTCTTCGCCTCCTTTGCTGGTACGATAGTTACTTTAGCCATAAGAGCCATTGTAGCTACTATCAACTTTTCGTCAAGCACGCTGGACAGCGCGAGCAGGCGGTGATATCAATCCCGCGGGACAGACAATAGGTTCCGAACCGCGCTGAGGCGCATTTTGGGAGAAATTCTGATGCCTGAGAATCAGTCCGAGAAGAAGGGCAAGTTAATACCCGTCATTCGCGGGAAAAATTGTGAGGCGTCGCCTCACTGCATTGACTTTTGGAAATGCAGGCCTATACTGTCTGTATTGGTTCCGCCTTGGGCGGACACTTTTTTTAAAAGGATTAACTGAAAGCTGACAGCTGAAACCTGAAAGCTATCCCCATATGGCACTGCTTGACCTCAAAAATCTAAACAGCGCGCTCGAAGAACTCCAACAGGAGCGCGGTATTTCGCGCGAGAGTGTCATAGAAGCTCTAGAGACAGCGCTCGCGGCTGCGTATCGCCGCGAATACGGCAAGCGCGGACAAATAATTCGCGCGATGTTCAACCCACAAACGGGTGACATGGAATTTCGACAGGCAAAGATAGTAGTGGACAACACTCTCGTACGTGGCGAGGACGAAGATCCGACGGACTACGACGATCACCGTTCGCGTTTCAATCCGGAACAACACATTATGATCGAAGACGCGCGGCGCATTAAAAAAGACGCTGTGTTGGACGAGGAGGTTTCTTTCCCACTCGAGTCGCGTGAGGAATTCGGCCGCATAGCCGCACAAGCGGCAAAACAGGTCATCATGCAGAAAGTCCGCGAGGCTGAGCGCGCAAGTATCATCTCCGAATACGGCGAGCGCGAGGGAGAAATAGTCACAGGTCACGTTCAGCGCTTTGAACGCGGCAATCTCTATGTTGACCTCGGCCGTGCAACCGCCATCCTCCCCTATGATGAACAGATACCAGGCGAGAGATATCGACAAGGCGAGCGCGTACGCGCTTTACTTTTACGTGTAGACGAGAGTGTGCGCGGCACCTTCATCCGTCTTACTCGTTCTCATCCGAACTTTCTCATTAAGCTATTTGAGGCAGAAGTGCCTGAGATGGCAAGCGGCGTCGTCGTCGCGAAAGGCGTCGTGCGCGAGCCCGGCAGCCGCGCAAAGATTGCGGTGCATTCAAATGACGAACACGTGGATCCTGTAGGATCATTGGTTGGTCAGCGAGGCGTGCGTGTCGCGGTTGTCACATCAGAGTTGGGCGGCGAGAAAATAGACGTCGTAGAGTGGTCAGAAAATCCGGCAGAATACGTGAAGGAAGCCTTGAAACCTGCACAAGTTATCGAGACAGAATTACATGAGGATGAAAACCGTGCGATTATTTCCGTCTCAGAGGATCAGCAATCGCTAGCAATTGGCCGCGGCGGACAAAACGTGCGCCTCGCCGCGCGTCTGACGGGATGGAAGATAGACATTCGTTCTATGGGTGGCGAGCAAGTCGCCGAATCAACGGAGAAAGGAGAAGTAGACATGACTCCTTCAGAGCCCGCAGAAACCTCCAGCAAAGCAAAGACTTCAGCGGATGAAATAGTTGAGGTGGAAGAAAAGGCACCCGAGGAGCCGACCGAGGAATCTGCGGAGAAAGAAAGTGCTGACGTGGAAGAACCTAAAAAAGACAGCCCGGATCAAAAAGACATCGCGGAGTAGTGGAATACTCCTGAAAATCAAGTTGCCCTTCCACTGTCTGCATCAACCTGTTAAACTTTCTTCATTATTCGAATTTCCTAGCGACTAACGATTATTCATATGAATTTGTGGCATGACATCCCTCTCGGCGACAAAGCCCCTGAAGAGTTCAACACCATCATCGAAATACCGAAAGGAAGCCCGAACAAGTACGAAGTGGACAAAAAGACGGGTCTCATCAAGCTTGATCGTGCAAACTACTCCAACGCTCCCTATCCATTCGATTACGGATTCGCCCCGCAGACGTATTGGGATGATAAGGACCCACTCGACGTCATCGTCCTAACCACTTTTCCGCTCGTATCCGGTATTCTTGTAAATGTGCGCCCGGTCGCTGTTATAGAAATGATTGACGACGGCGATTCCGATTACAAGATAATCGCCGTACCCGTGGATGACAGGCGCTGGGATGACGTGCACGACCTGAAGGATTTGAACAAGCACGCTCTCAGGGAGTATCAGCATTTTTTCGAGACGTATAAACAACTAAAAGGTAAACCTGCACCTGTCGAGATAAAAGGTATCCACGGGCGCGACGAGGCAATTAAGGCGGTAAAGAAATCCGTCCAACTTTACAAGAAAGAATTCGGGAAGTAGCGCGCGTCATCTAAAGCAAGGTGCTGGGAGTTTCGTTGTAATATTCGGTTGCTTCGCACGTCCCATCTAAATGGGGATAAGTCGTACTCCACATTAAATGGACGCTACAATTAGGCTATGTTTACTAAAATCTCTATGCAATACATACAAAAGACTGTATCTGTGTTTGTCGTGATTCTTACTCTCTTAACCCTTATGGGAACCGGCGCTGTCGCACAAGCGGAAGAAACGGAGTTGGAAGCGGGAGTTAGCGCGGAATCCTCAGTCAAAGTAATTTCGCCTCTACAGCTCATTAAGGGAAAACGTCTTGAGCTCCAGCAAAAGGCGCGCTCGGAATTAGAGGCGAGCAAAAAAGCGCTGCAAGATTCTCGTATGGAAATGCGTCCAAACCTTAGAAATGTCTCGAGTAGCACGGAGCGTCGCACCGTTACGGATGAAATGCGTGACAAACGCGAAGATATGCGTGGAGAGCAGAAGGAGGTTCGCGCGGGTCTCAAAGAACGTTTGCAATCTCTCATGCGTACACATCTTGGCGCAAGTGTCGCACGTCTAAACGCGGCACTCCGACACTTCGATAGATTCGTGGAACGCATTGACTCACGTATTGAGAAACTGAAGGAACGTGGTGCCGACACAGCGTCCATTGAGACATCACTTGCCGGAACTGCCGTTCTCATAGCGTCCGCAAAAGCGGATGTGCAAGCGCTCGTATCACTCATCGATTCCATAACAGATACGAGTGACCCAACAACTGTGAGATCAGAAATACGAACAGCAGTAACTAAGGCTACGGAAAGCACTAAGTCAGCGCATCGGGCGCTCCGCAATACTACACGTGAATTGATTGCGCTTGTGAAAGAGACCGTACAAACCAACAGCGAAGCGGATACCGACAGTAGCGATTAGGAGGTAGAATACATCCATGGAACAAAATCCATACACGCCGCCAGAGAGACAAACTCCTACTATTGAGGAGACCTCCACGAATTCACCAGTTGGCCCTATCATTGGGACTGTCATAGTAATCGCACTGTTGGCACTCGGCGGATGGTATTTCTGGAGTGTCCTCAATGATCGACCGAGCGCCGAGCTTCCACTCATTCAAGGAGACGTAACACCAACGGAGGAAGAATCATGGGTGCCGCCGACTTCTAACTCTGATGATGCCGCGACAATCGAGGCAGAGCTAAATGCCATGAACATGGACAACTTCGAACAGTACATGAACGCTGACCTAGATGCCGTGAGTTCGCAAATCTAAGCTTCCAAAATAAATACTGAAGCCGCGTTCGCTTAATGTAAGCGAACGCGGCTTTTTCCGATACACATGGTGAGATAAGAAGTAGAAACGTCAAGAACAGCTGAATATTTATCGGTTAAGCGCACATTGAATTCCGCAAGAAAACTCGACGCGTACTATCTCACGAGGTACACTCTGCCAATGCACAATTTGAAAAATGTAAAAACAATTCGTGACGACAAACAATGGGAAGTCGAGGTGAGAGCGGAGATTCCCGCAGAAACGCTCGCGCAGTACCGCGCGGAAGCACTCAAGGACCTCCAAAAGACAGTTAAACTGGACGGTTTCCGCCCTGGCAAAGCTCCTGAGAACCGTATCATCGAAGTATATGGTGAGGAGGCGATACTGCGTCGTGCCGCAGAGAGTGCTGTTCAAAAAGAACTGCCGGAGCTCTTGGCGATCGAGAAATTGCCAGTTGTTGATACCCCAAAGGTCACTATTGAAACCTTGCAGACCGGAAAATCCCTGGTCTTCACCGCTCGCGCGGCACTTGCGCCAAAAGTGGAACTACCGGATTACAAAGAGATTGCCACGAAAAATCCACCAATTGATGAAAGCGCAGTCGAAGTATCCAGTGAAGAGCACTCTCAGGCTCTCACGCATCTTCGACGCGAACGCCTGCGAATAGAAAAAATTGAAAGCGGGACTGATCCACAAAAAGCAGTGGAGGAATCACACACAATAGAGGAGAAAGAACTTCCTGAACTTGGTGAGGATTTCGTGAAATCTCTGGGATTCGAGAACACGCAAGCTTTCTCCGACAAACTGCTTGAGAATATAAAAACCGAGAAAGAGCTACAGGCGCGAGAGAAGCGACGCGCAGCGCTTCTTGATGCTCTCGTAAAAGAATCGACCATATCCTACCCTGCGATGCTTCGTGAATACGAACTCAACGACATGGAGGCGCGCATGACGGACGACATCAAACGCGGAGGCGGAACCTTCGAGCAATACCTCACGCAAATAAAGAAAACCCGCGAAGAGGTGCGCGCGGAATGGAAAGATGCGGCAGACAAACGCGCAAGAGTGCGACTTATATTGGGAGAAATTGCCCGCAAAGAAAACATTGAACCAGACGCCGAGCGACTTGGACACGAATTGGAGCACGCCAAGAAGCACTACCCTCAGGCCGACACTTCTGTCCTCCGAGCCCACATCGCCCACGCGCTACGCAATGATGCGGTGTTGAAGTTCTTGGAGTCGCTTTGAATAAACTACCTCGCAGTCAAACTATCGAGGAATTCAGCACTATGACAAAATAAATCCGAAGCCTGCGGCGACAAGATACGTACCCAAAACAACTGAGACAAACCCGCCTGTTATGTACCAGCGCGGCGTATTGAATTTTCTGATTAGTTTTCTCATGCCATAGAACGGCAGTATCAGATAAATGACGCTTTCAATCATTATCCACCAACCGATAAGTGTGATTAGGCCACGCCAATCGGGCGTCCAAATAGGATGTGCAAGTGCAATAGCAAGACCCGCCATAAGCTCCACAAGAGCAACAACGAGAACGAGTGCGCGGTTATGTCCAAACTCCGCGACTGCAGGAATGAGAGATTTCCTGCGTACCATGATAATGATTCCCGCGATGAGAAAGTAGAGACCAAGCAACTGTGCAAGAAAAATCGAAAGTTCATCCATAAAATATGTGCCCTAATCTTAGTTATCGTAGCGCATCGTTATCGGCATGCAATCAACGAAAGTGCATAATATCGGCTTCGACTACACATATTGCAGGAGCAATAAAAACTGCTACACTGCCGTCATATGAACCTCGTTAGAAATCGCGAACGCGCGAGCGCAGATTTTCTGGCATAAGCAATCAATATGAAAAACGACAACTTGAACTTTAGACTTGATAGTTCGCGTTCTATTTCTAACGGGGTGAACACTCCTAAAT
Organism: uncultured Candidatus Saccharibacteria bacterium; assembly: GCA_964410475.1. Lineage (GTDB taxonomy): Bacteria > Patescibacteriota > Minisyncoccia > Phycocordibacterales > UBA2100 > UBA10103. The sequence goes on along the minus strand of CAYPGH010000015.1, from coordinate 2,699 downwards.
CCCAAATGCTTGTGCCGATGGTGGTGGAGAAGACCTCGATGGGCGAACGAGCGTACGATATTTATTCTCGCCTCCTCAAAGAACGGATCGTGTTCCTTGGCGGCTCGATAGACAGCGATGTGGCGAACCTGGTCGTAGCTCAGCTTCTCTTTCTCGCCTCCGAAGACCCAAAAAAGGACATATCTTTTTATATCAACTCCCCCGGTGGACACGTATCGGCAGGCTTCGCCATTCTTGACACCATGAACCACATTCAACCGAATGTCTCGACCGTCTGCGTCGGCATGGCGGCGTCCATGGCTGCAATTCTCCTTTCCAGCGGTCAAAAGGGGAAACGATATGCCCTCCCGAATGCCGAAGTCATGATTCACCAGCCTCACGGGGGTGCGGAAGGCATGGCCGCAGACATTGAAATAACGGCAAAGCAGATACTAAAACTTCGCGATCGTCTCAATAAAATTCTTGCCAAAAACACAGGGCAAAAGCTCGATAAAATCGAGAAGGACGTGGACCGTGACTTCTTTATGACTGCCGAAGAGTGCGTAAAGTACGGCATTGTGGATAAGGTATTGACATAGCTAGTAGAAAACAGTCAATAGTCAGTAGACGCTCGAGGATCCTAGAGGTCAAATTTTGCTACTCTCCACTCGCTATGCCTCGAATGTCTCGAACAATGTCTCGAAACTTGCAGCTTGAAGCTTGAAGCTGTATATTGCATATACACCAACTTAGTATTTATGAAATTGTATTCCACTGCGCAGAGAGTTACGAACGCGAGCCTCTTTCTTGCACAAGAACTGAATAAGAAATCCGTGTTTCCGCGTACATAACCTCGCGCGTGGAATCCCACGCGTATGTCATTAAAAATCGTACTCTTATTACTCGCTCTTGCGGGACTTTTCGGTATCGCCTTCGGATATTTCCTCCGCTGGATAATCAGCTTGGGGAAACGCGGCTCGATGGAACTCGAGATACGTCAGATGCGGATGGACGCCGAAGAAAAGTCGAAACACATAATTGAGGAAGCTACGCAAAGAGCAACTGAAAAAGGTGAGAAACTTCTAGGAGAATATAAAGGTCGGGAGCGTGAACTGAAAACTACCGAGGAACGTCTGGTTCGTAAGGAGGATCTTCTGGATAAACGCCAAGTCAACCTCGATACTGAGGCTGAGACGATCTCAAGAAAACAGGAGGAAATAGAGATATCAAAACAAAAATCAGACGAGCTCATCCGAACACAGCAGGATAAACTCGAAAAAGTAGCCGGCTTATCCGGTGACGAAGCTAAGAAAGAACTGATCGCATCTATAGAGAAACAGTACGAGAACGATATAGAGGGGAGGATGCGGAAGCTTGAAATCGCGGGAAATGAGCGTCTGGAACAACGGGCGAAGGAAATCCTTACTACTGCCGTCCATCGCCTTGGAAATTCCGTCGTTTCCGATGTGCTGGCAACGACTATCTCTCTTCCAAGTGACGAAATAAAAGGAAAGATCATCGGGAAGGAAGGGCGCAATATACGCGCTTTTGAACGCGCAACGGGCGTCGACGTAATTGTTGACGATACGCCGGGTACTATCACACTCTCATCTTATGACCCTATGCGTCGCCAGATCGCACGTATCGCTCTCGAGAATCTTATTCTCGATGGACGCATCCAACCTGCGAAGATAGAAGAGGCCGTATTGAAAGCCGAAACTGAGATAAACACGATTGTCAAAAAGAAAGGGACTGAAGCTACCTACGAAGCCCGCGTCCAAAATGTTGATCCGAAGCTTCTCATGATACTGGGACGTCTCTTCTTCCGCACAAGCTACGGACAGAATGTCCTTGATCACTCGGTCGAGGTCGCGCACTTAGCTGGCATGCTTGCAGAGGAGCTTGGCGCAGATCCAGCAGTCGCGCGTGCAGGTGCCCTTTTTCACGACATTGGAAAGGCCGTGGATCACGAAGTACCGGGAACACATGTCGAGATAGGCCGCCGCATTCTCCAAAAGTTCAACGTAGACGAGCAGGTCATTAAGGCAATGCAAGCACATCACGAAGAATACCCATACGAAACACCGGAGAGTATGATAGTGCAGGTCGCAGACGCCATTTCAGGTGGCCGTCCAGGCGCACGACGCGACTCTATCGAGCACTACATCAAACGCTTGGAGGAGTTGGAGGCTATCGCGAATAGGGAGCCTGGGGTTGAAAAGAGCTACGCAATTGCCGCAGGCCGCGAAGTACGAGTCATTGTAAAACCAGAGGAGATATCGGACATGGAGGCGCATAAACTTGCTCGCAACATAGCAGACAAAGTCGAAAAAGAGCTCCAATATCCAGGAGAAATAAAGGTGTCCGTTATCCGAGAAACAAGGGTCATCGAATACGCTAGGTAGAAATACTTCTGCGACAAATTCCACTCCCCTTTGTCCGATAGGAACGGCATTTGGATTGCACGAACATTCACGTTGAAGCTCTTTACTGGATTAAACTTATCTTTTTCTGGTACTTAAATAGAAGATTGTTGGGGAGTTAAGGAAACATGCGCGATTTTTGACAAGCTGTCCATATACTGCCATAAGAAAGAGCGGGATTGACACCCTGAAAATACGGCTCAAAATGGTCTTAGTATGGGTCGAGAGTCAAACGTTAGATGATATTAGTATTTTAGCGTGCAGAATATATGGCAAATAAAATGGATTTGGTTGAAA
>CAYPGH010000014.1:0-11217 GCA_964410475.1 uncultured Candidatus Saccharibacteria bacterium | reverse complement strand
GGTATTTCGACTTTCTTTTGAGCGACGATGGGGCCATGGTCCACCTCCTCATCGATGAGCATGATGGATACGCCCGTTTGCCTGTCGTCATTCAGTATCGCCGAACGCATCGGAGAGGGGCCGCGCAAACGCGGCAGGAGCGAAGGGTGGACGTTTAAGAAACCCTTTCGGGGAACATCGAGGAGTGTTTTGGGAAGAATCTTTCCGTAATCGACGACGATCGCGACATCCCAATGATTTTCCTGGAACTCTTTTATGAACGTGTCAGAAATACTTTCGGGCTTTTTTGTGGGAATGGCATATTTTTCCGCCCACAGCGCGGCTGGAGAAGGCGAAAGGGTGAGTCCTCGACCTCGGCGCGCGTCTGGCGCAGTTACGATAAGTTTCGGCAAAAACCCTGCATTCTTGAGTGCTTCGAGCGCATAAACAGCAATATGCGACGTCCCAAAAAATGCGAAGCGGATATCTCGGTGCATACAGTGGCAGTGTACTATGCGACCGTCATGTCAAAAATGGAGACCGCCATCCCAAGCTAAGAAGCGGAGTCCCTCACACGCGTGCTTGTGTTGGGGCGAAGCGAATATCGGGGGTGCATACGTTACTGCTTCCTATCTTCATTTTCCTTGTATAGTTCTGTCGCCTTATCAGTGTATAGAATCCCTCCAAGATGATCCATCTCGTGTTGGAAGATGTGCGCAAGAAATCCCGAGGTGCCACGCGTGAAGCGCACCCCACTCTCATCATAAGCACGAATAGTCGCTTTTTCCGCACGCCGAACGATGCCCCATAATCCTCGTACAGAAAGACACCCTTCATGCTTTTCTTTTCTGGAGCGCGAAAGTTTTATCAGCTCAGGATTAATATACACCTGGTCTGGTAGAGAGACTTCTACTTCTTCGTGTTTTCCCAGTTCGTCTGGTGTGTTGCGACCTCCTCGTGCAAGCGCGCGGCCGGAGACGATAAAAAGCCGTATTGCTTCTCCTACTTGCGGCGCGGCTAAGGCAACACCAAACTCCTCTTTTGCAAGAAGTGCCTTCATTTCCTTGATGAGATTTTGGATACGCCTACTTTTTATCTCTGAGAGGAGAATGCGTTCCGCTTCCTTCCGCAGGACGGGGTTCTTTTGCTCGGGTAAAATCGTTCGCATAGGGGAACTATAGAGCCCAGAACGTGAAAAGAAAAGTCCACGTCAAGGCGTCGCCCTGACATTCATTAAGGTGGAGTTGAGGAGCAAAAGAATAAGGTACACTAATGAACGATGAAGCATATCAAGATGCATCTCAAGAGCACTGTCGATAAGACACGCAAGACTGAGCGTGGAGAATTGATGCAACATTTCTGTAAACACCTGAATCGTGCGCGTACACAAGACGGATTGCCGCCGATTTCGATGGGGCGTATGGGAAAGTTGTTGCAAAAGATCCCCACAAAGGACCTCTACTATATGAAGCGCGTGTGCGATGACGCAAAAAACTTCTCGAAAAAGTTTTGGTACCTGTTAAACCCGGAGAAGTATGATAAAGGCAAAAACGAAAGCAAAAACAGGAAATCTCAATTGCAATGAGTCCCGCCCGTGCAACAATTTTGGCTTCCTCTTGTTGAGACGCGCCAGCGATGTCGAAGATATGAAAGCAATTCTATTTGCAATACCAGCAGTTTAAAAGTTTCTCTCAACCAAGGCAAAATTGATGCTGGGTACCTGTTAAACCCGGAGAAGTATGATAAAGGCAAAAACGAAAGCAAAAACAGGAAATCTCAATTGCAATGAGTCCCTCCCAGCTCTAGTTTTGCACTCGGTACTCGGTGACTCCGATTACACGAACGCATGCATTTGTTTTCCGTGCCATAACAAAACCCTCACTGCAAAACTAGGGCTGGATATCTGTTAAACTCTGAAAAGTACAAGCGTGATTGAAAAAAATGATGAGGGTCGACCGAGGGGTAGCGACCGACCCTCACTTGCGCAGGTTGGGGCACAACCCGCGCCAATGCACACCCGAGCGGGGAGTGGGCGTGCACTCTATCCACATTCATATCATTCTCTTCCGTATGATGTCAAATGTAGACGTAGATCCATACAGCACCTATACGAAATGCTCCATACGATTTACCCCATTAGATAACCAATCACGGACAGACATAACAGAGTCGGAGCGTCTGGAGTCGGAGATTTTTTAGGAATATTTCGAGCGACCTATCTCACGGGGTACACCCCATGAGATAACCAATCACGGACAGACATAACAGAGTCGGAGCGTCTGGAGTCGGAGATTTTTTAGGAATATTTCGAGCGACCTATCTCACGGGGTATATCCCATAAGAATAGTCACGCGCCGTTTTTTGTGTGCTCTGCGAGATGTTGTGAGATTGAATGTATTCTGTGCACATTGAGTATGTATCTCACGGGGTATACAATACTCGTCCTACTATATGTCCTTCTCATTTTCACCCAAGCTAGGCATAGACCTCGGTACAACGACCGTTCTCGTATTCGTTCCGAATAAGGGTATTGTCTTGAATGAACCTTCGGTTGTCGCCGTCTCGCAAAGCGACAACAAAATCCTTGCGGTGGGGAATGAAGCGAAAGAAATGGTGGGACGCACGCCTGACGAGATAATCGCCTACAGGCCAATGAAAGACGGCGTTATTGCGGACTATCGCGTGACGGAGGCCATGTTACGTTATTACATCAAAAAGTCACTCGGCAAGTGGAATCTTTTTCGGCCCGAAGTCATGATCTCTGTCCCGGCCGGAGTTTCCTCTACGGAGAGGCGCGCTGTGGTGGAGGCGGCTACGAAAGCCGGAGCCAGAGAGGCATATGTCGTCAAAGAACCCATTCTTGCCGCAATCGGTGCAGGTATCCCTATTCACGAGGCGCGTGGGCACATGATAGTTGACATTGGTGGCGGCACCACAGACGTAGCGGTCATTTCCCTCGGAGGAATCGTCGCGTCCACTTCTGTCAAATGCGCGGGAAATGCTCTGGACCACGCCATCACCGATTATCTAAAGAAAAATAGCAATCTCGGCATCGGAGAAAAAATGGCCGAAGAAATAAAGATACAAATCGGTTCGGCAACGCCCATCGATGAAGAACTAACGATGACGGTGAAAGGTCGTGACTATCTGACAGGTTTGCCGCGTTCCATTGAACTTGGAACCAATGAAGTTGTGCGCTCTATAGGTCGTGAACTGCGCACCATCGTGAATGCTATAAAAGATGTTTTACAGGAAACGCCGCCGGAATTGGCCGCAGACATCATAGATAACGGTATCATCATGACGGGCGGTTCTTCGCTACTGCGTAATTTCCACGAGCTTGTTTTCCGACGTACTGGTGTTCGCGCGCGCGTTGCAAAGGATGCACCGTTTTGTGTCGCAAAAGGGACAGGGGAAGCGCTAAAACATTTGGATGCCTACAAGAAAGCGATTATTACCAAGAGATAGATTCTAGCTTCTGAGAAACAAATCCTAGCAGCTATAAGCTATAAGTTATAAGCTATGTAGGTATGCTTGTGGGTAATGCACATGTGGTGGCAGGAAACTCGACGTCTCTTCCGGTGGTAATCGCATTTTTGAAGAACGAAGGGATACATACGAGTGGGAATCCGGATGTATATGTGCGCTCGTATATGCAATTTGGAGCAGACGAGGCGCGCGAACTAAAGCGGCGCGCCTTTTTGCGTGCTGTCGGGGAAGGGTCGCGAATATTCGTCATCACAACTCCTGGTATGACGGTGGAATCGCAGAATGTGCTTCTCAAAACTCTGGAGGAGCCGCCGGCTGATGCCGTCTTTATATTTGTCGTCCCATCGCCTGGTACGCTTCTTTCGACATTTCGTTCTCGTTGCCAAGTGCTCGAGCTCCCACACCTTACTGAAGCGGATGGAGGTTTGAATGCGAAGCAATTTCTTTCAGCGACACAGGAGGTGCGCCTTGATATGCTGAAACCACTTCTAGAGAAAAACGAAGACGACAAGCGCGATGCCGCTCTTATCCTCGCTTTTCTTTCTTCACTAGAGCGTGAGATGGCACATAAGAGCCTCCAAGTGTATCCCCGAGAGGGAATAGAATCGGTCTACCGCGCACGCAAATATGTGATGGACAAAGGAGCTTTAGTAAAGCCACTTTTGGAGCAAGTTGCCATCCTCTCTCCGCGGATATGATAGTATGTGGAAATAATGCTCTACGATTTCAAGACATTCGAAGCAAAGGTGGTGGCCGCTAAAGAGTGGCTTGCGAAAGAATATCGTGGTTTGCGAACTGGTCGCGCATCTCCTGCAGTATTAGACAGCATTTCCGTTTCAGCATACGGTTCAATGACGCCTCTAAAACAGGTTGCCGCTATTGGAGTTGAGGATGCACGAACACTGCGCATCCAGCCATACGATATCGGAATTCTCAAGGATATAGAGCGCGCAATTTCATCTGCCGATCTTGGCCTCGGCTCATCTTCCGACGGTACCGTAATCCGCGTTACATTTCCCGAATTGACCGCCGAGCGACGTGAGCAACTTATAAAAGTTGCGAAGGGGAAATTGGAAGAGGCGCGCACAACCGTGCGGTTAGCGCGTGACGAGGCGTGGAAGGATATCCAAGAAAAAGAGCGTGCGGGCGAGATTACTGAGGACGATAAATTCAGTCACAAGGAAGAAATGCAGAAGAAAGTAGACAAAGCGAACGAAGATTTGGAGAAAGTATTTGAAGCGAAGGAAAAAGAGATGAGCGCATAGCGCCATGTTCCAATCTACAAATTTATCCCAATCTACAAATGTCTACGAATATGCAACGAGGTATTTGTAGTTATTCGCAGCATTCGAATCATTCGTAGATTGGTACTTTTATGACCACTGTTTTACTTGTAGTAGGCATATTAATGCTTCTCATTCTTGTCCACGAACTTGGGCACTTTATTGCCGCGAAATTCTTCCGTGTGCGCGTGGAGGAATTCGGCATAGGGTTTCCTCCGCGTGCGCTGACGTTCGGAAAATGGGGAGGTACGGAATATACGTTGAATTGGGTGCCGTTTGGCGGATTTGTCCGTCTCTTCGGTGACATCGGCGAAGGACGACACGGGCAGGGTAGTTTCGTTGATAAGAATCGCGGTGTGCAGGCCATTATTCTCGCCGCCGGTGTCTTTATGAATCTTGTTGCGGCATGGGCGCTTTTCACGGGTGCCTTATATATTGGCATACCACGATTGGTAGATAACATCGAACCTGGCACAAGTCAGTGGCTTCTTGTTGCCGAAGTAGTCGCGGATTCGCCAGCTGCCGCCGCGGGTATTTCTCCTGGGGATAGGATAACGGGCGTAGTGGCGCCTGACGGTGAAAAATCCACAGAGCTCACACCGACAGCGATTAGTAACTTTATTCAAGAGCGCGGTGGGGAGCCGTTAGAAATCTCATACATACGCAAAGGAGCGACGGCGGTAGTGACAGTGCGCTCCGCGCACGCAGTCATATCAAACTCGGCGGAGACGCCCGCAATAGGCGTGGCTCTCGCTTTGGTCAGCGACGAGCCGCTTCCACTTCTCGTCGCCATGAAAGTCGCTTCCGTCAGCACGTACAATGCGTTCAAGATGGTGTTGAACGGGCTGTGGGGCATGGCAAAAAGCGCATCGAATGGCGTATCGCCTCTTAAGGATATCGTTGGTCCCATAGGACTCGTTGGTGTTGCTGGTGCGGCGGCGGAGAGCGGCGTTGGAAATATCTTGGCACTTGCCGCATTTATTTCAATTAATCTCTTCATAATCAATCTCCTGCCCATACCCGCTCTCGACGGCGGCCGCCTCTTTGTCCTAGGGATAGAAGCTCTCATACGTCGCAATGCATCGCAGGTGGCAATACGTCTCTTGAATGCCTTTGGCATTGCATTCATTGTATTTCTCATGGTTGCTGTCACATGGAATGACGTCGCACGGCTTTTGATATAAAAAGAATGTAACGGTACCCGTTGTTTTAGCGAAGCGCTTACTTGAGAATGACTCTGGTGCGTGTCAAGTGCTCATTATATTTATTTACGCTACAATGCGTCCCGACCCCGCCAGCAAAACTCTCAATATTTAACCTTATTTAAATATCCTTATCTTCCATGCATCACAATCTCAATAGTCTAGTTTGTTTGCTGAGTTTGCTACGGGGTGTAAGATTTTCTAATTCTCCAGCCCCAATCTTAGAAGTTATTTATTTACGAAATCACTAAATGTATGGTCTGCTCGCTCATCACGATCCAATATAAATCAGTACCAAGATTGGAGCTGGGTCATAACAAAATCTAACATGCGTCAAAGCCACCTATTTACCAAGACACGTCGTGAGGCACCTAAAGATGAAGTCTCGAGGAACGCTGAACTTCTCATTCGTGCGGGATATATTCACAAAGAAGCGGCGGGCGCGTATTCATATCTGCCACTCGGTCTTCGAGTTTTCAAGAATATAGAAAACATTATTCGCGAGGAGATGAACGCTATCGGCGGGCAAGAGATTATGCTCACCGCACTTCAGGCTCCTGCGCTCTGGAAAAAGTCTGGTCGCTGGGACGATGAGGCGGTGGACGTGTGGTTTAAGATGCTACTCAAGGACGGTGGCGAATTGGGTTTGGCACCTACGCACGAAGAACCCCTCACGTCTCTTATGACAGAGCATGTGCAGTCATACAAAGATTTACCGCGTTACGTGTATCAATTCCAAACGAAATTCCGTAATGAACTGCGCGCCAAAAGCGGTATCCTTCGCACGCGAGAGTTCGTCATGAAGGATCTCTACTCGTTCAGTCGCGACGAGAAAGAGTTTCGAGCGTTCTATGAAGAATGCGCAGGTGCATACAAGAAAATCTTCGATCGCGTAGGGATAGGGGAACGAACGTTTCGCACCTTTGCATCCGGCGGTTCATTCTCGAAATACAGCGACGAGTTCCAGATGCTTTGTGACGCGGGAGAAGATCTGGTTTATGTTGATCGTGCAAAGAATATTGCAGTCAACAGAGAAGTATATACAGACGAAGTGCTTGCCGATCTGAAACTAAATAAAGAAGAGCTTGAGGAGCATAAATCGATAGAGGTCGGCAACATCTTTCCCCTCGGCACACGTTTCTCTGAGGTGCTTGGCCTTTCCTATAAGGACGAGAAAGGCAAACAGAAGCCCGTTGTAATGGGTTCCTATGGCATCGGGCCTGGACGCCTCATGGGCGCTATTGTTGAGACGCTTTCCGACGAGAAGGGCATCGTCTGGCCTAGTGAGGTTGCTCCGTTTGCAGTGCATCTCGTTTCCATAACTAGTGGCAACGCCGACGTCATCAAGGAAGCAGAGCGGCTATATGAACTTCTCACAGAGCATCGAATTGGCGTTCTCTATGATGATCGCGATATTCGGGCGGGAGAAAAATTTGCCGACGCCGATCTCATTGGCATTCCTATGCGCATGGTCATTTCGGAAAAGACGATGACAGAAGGCGGCGTGGAAGTCTCATCGCGTGAGAGTGGAAGGACGACTCTCATGCCGGAGAGCAGTATCGTTGATGAGCTGACACGCAAATAAAATTATATGAGAGGAGGATTCTTTCGGAGAATGCGGGTATACAAAGACAGGATACTGTCATACTTCTCCAACGACATCGGCATTGATCTTGGAACGGCTAACACGCTCGTCTACGTGAAGGGGCGCGGCATCGTTATCAACGAGCCGTCTATGGTCGCGATGAACCAAAAAACAGGGCAAGTCGTGGCAGTCGGACAACAGGCGAAAGAGATGCTGGGGCGTACCCCGATGCACATTGTTGCCATCCAACCAGTCATCGACGGTGTTATTTCCGATTTCGAAGTTACATCCGAAATGCTTTCGTATCTCATAGGAAAAGCGCAAGAGGGTCATCCTAAGTTTCTGGGGCCGCGCGTGTGCGTCGGAGTGCCTTCTGGCATCACGTCTGTGGAAGTGCGTGCGGTGCGAGATGCCGCGCGTGCTGCGGGCGCTAGAGAGGTGCATATTATTGAGGAACCCCTGGCGGCAGCAATAGGCATCGAATTGCCCATCCATGAGCCGCGAGGGAGTATGATAGTTGACATTGGTGGCGGCACCACAGACGTCGGTGTTATTAGTCTGGGTGGTATCGTGTGCTCACGCAATGCGCGTGTTGCAGGAGATAGATTTAATGCCGATATCATCGCTCATGCACGAAACGAGTTCAAACTCCTGATAGGAGAAAAGACCGCAGAGGAAGTAAAAATATCGGTTTCTTCCATGACGGTTTCTCGCGAAAGACTGGAGGCCATCGCACGCGGACGCGACATCGTAACAGGCTTGCCGCGCGAGGTGATTCTAACGGACCATGATGTACGCAATGCAACAGGTCACTCCATCGAAGAGCTTGTAGAGGCGGTGAAAGAAGTTTTGGAGGCAACCCCTCCGGAGATACTTTCGGACGTGATGCAGGGAGGCATATACCTTGCGGGTGGAGGCGCTCTTATCCGTGGACTTCCAGAATTTCTTGAAGCATCGCTCGGGGTCCCTGTCATTGTGGCGCCTGATCCCTTGACTGCCGTTGTACGCGGCACGGGCATCGTCCTCTCCGACATGGAAACGTATCGTGAAGCACTATTGAAAAATGATGAGGAACTCGTACCAACAGAATAAGGGCAGACGTCGACTTCTTTTAGCGACAGTTTTTGTTATTGTTGTTTTTGTCGCAGACGCACTATCCGGTGGAAGCGCGCGCGCTTTCGCGCGCGCGGGCGCCGCAAACATGTGGGCCGCAGGCGCCTCGGCGGGTGAAAGGGTTTTTGATAGTGGATTTTTCTCCACACGCCGTGCTCTTGAGAAGGAAAATAAAACTCTACGCGAGGAGCTCGCACAGCTACAAACGCGCGTCGCGGCTTTTGATATTTTGAAAATCGAGAACGAATCATTGCGACTACTCGCGCATTTTGCAGAACGTGAACGTGGCACAACCGCACTCATTGTATCGTCGCTCCGCTCCTCGCCTTACGGCACATTTCTGATCGGCGCTGGCTCTGAAGACGGAATACGCGCTGGTAATTTGGTTATGGCAGGCGACCCGCAATTTGGCGGTTTCGTTATCGGACGCGTCGAGAGTACAGATGCGCGCATATCGCTTGTGAAAGCTGTTTTTGCTCCGAATGAAGCTTTCGACGCGGTTATCAATGACATCTCGGTCATGCTTCTGGGGCGTGGCGGTGGACAAGCGCGTGCGGAAGCGCCGCGTGACGCAGAAATAAAAACGGGAGATTCAGTATTTTCTCCATCAGTAGGGGGAAGGGCCATTGGTGTTGTCGGCGGAGTGGAAGTGGATAAAGGAGATGCCTCACAGCGCGTGTATGTGATTTTACCCTTTTCGCTTACGTCTCGGTTTGTCTACATTGTTGGGGAGTAAAGGTATGTGGAACACTAGCATCACTGTTCGCTGTGCGCTTGCTCTTACCGGATTTATCGCTGCCGTATTCGCAGTGCCGTGGGTAGTACTTATTGTTATGGGATTACTTGCACTGCGGTGGCGCGCATGGGAATTGCTTGCGATAGGCCTATGGATGGATTTCTTGTGGTTGCCTGGTACGTTCTTTTCATCTATTCCTCTCTTTACTCTCGCCGCGATAGCGCTAGTGTGGGGATTTGAGCCTCTGCGCCGCGAATTTCTCACAGCATGATATCAACAAATGGAAAAAAGAATGCGCGCAAAACGCATGAAATAGCACCAGACGAAATATTCTTAGATTCTTCCAATCTACTCGATCGTGACGAGAGACAATTTGAAGCACGTGTGGTGCGCCCTGTAGCACCACGTGCCATTGCAGGCATCGGAATAGTGTTTGCTCTAATTCTCATACTGTTCGTGGGACAAGCATTTAATCTCGAAGTGGTTCGAGGCGCCGCGTATGCCGATATCTCTCGGAGCAATCGTTTGGATCGCTCTGTTGTTTTCGCGACGCGCGGTCTTATCTTCGATCGTGCGGGGAGGGAATTGGCATGGAACGATACTCACTCATACACATCAAGTATCTTACCGGATGAAGATCTCGAGACCCCTCAGACATCTCTCGAGACGTTCGCGCGGCGTAGTTACATTGACCTTCCAGGCCTTTCGCATGTACTTGGTTTTATACGGTATCCAAGGTCGGATGCAGCTGGAGTATGGTGGCGTGAAGAATACGCGGGCGTGTCAGGTGTTGAGCTTGCGTTCAACGATATACTCGGTGGCATCAACGGTAGTAGCATGACAGAGACAAACGCTCGCGGGGAAATCCAACAGCAGAACATCGTCTTGCATCCGAGGGACGGGAGAGACATTACACTTTCTATAGATGCACAATTGCAGAGCAAGTTGTATACGCTTCTCTCAACTCATGCTACTCGTCAGGGCTTTCAAAGCGCTGTCGCAGTTATAATGGATGTTAATACAGGAGAACTTTTAGCACTCACGAGTTTTCCCGAATACGATAACGTCGCATTTACCGAAGGAGATTCGGTTGCGATAACTGCGGTATCTGCGAGCGAACGTGCACCTCTTTTGAACCGAGCGATCGCAGGGCTTTATGCACCCGGCTCCATCGTGAAGCCGATTTTTGCGGTTGCGGCGCTTGCGGAGAAGATCATCTCTCCCGAAACACAGATACTTTCGATAGGCGCAATTACTGTTCCAAACCCGTATGATCCTTCAAAGCCATCCGTATTTCGAGACTGGACGGTGCACGGTCTCGTAGACATGCGAACGGCTATCGCTGTTTCGTCCGACGAGTATTTCTACACGATAGGCGGCGGTTATGGCGCACAGAAAGGACTCGGCATTGCGAAGCTTGACGAGTATTCACGCAGATTCGGTTTGGGAGAACCGACCGGAATCGCCATTCTCGGAGAAGAATCCGGAATAATACCGACACCAGAATGGAAAGAACAAGTGTTCGGTCCCGACGACCCGTGGCGGATCGGAAATACGTATCACACTGCTATCGGCCAGTATGGATTTCAGGTGACGCCAATTCAGGCGGTGAGATTTACGTCGGCTATCGCAAATGGCGGTAAGCTTCTCGTTCCACAACTTATTGCCAGCTCGACACCGCAGTACACTGACTTGCAGATTTCGGACGAATATCTCCAAATCGTCCGTGAGGGCATGCGGCTTGCAGTCACCTCGACGAGAAGTGATGCTACGGTTAAATCGCTCAATATGTCTGGCATTCAAATAGCGGCAAAAACGGGTACTGCAGAG
>CAYPGH010000013.1:0-11405 GCA_964410475.1 uncultured Candidatus Saccharibacteria bacterium | reverse complement strand
GAGCATTTCATGCTGAAGGAAATTATGGAAGCGCCCGAGGTTGTGGTGAACACTTTACGCGGACGACTTATTCCGGAGAAAGGCATGGCGAAACTTGGCGGACTTGAAGCGGTGGCGAAAGAGCTCGCAAATATAGAGCGTATTATCATTGTCGCCTGTGGCACGGCCTATTACGCGGGGCTCATTGGCGAATACATGCTCGAGGAATTCGCGGGGATTCCCGTCGAGGTGGAGCTTGGAAGCGAGTTTCGCTATCGTTCGCCCGTCTTGAACCAACGAACGGCGGTCATCGCCATCTCGCAGTCTGGAGAGACGTTAGATACATTGGAGGCGGTACGTGAAGGGAAACGCAAGGGCGCCATCACACTCGGCATTGTGAACGCGGTTGGCTCGACTATCGCACGCGAGACGGATGCTGGTGTTTATAATCACGCTGGTCCGGAGATAGGCGTTGCTTCGACTAAAGCGTTTGTCTCGCAACTGACAGCTCTTGCGCTTTTTACTATCTTTCTCGGCCGCCAAAGAAAAATGTCGGCAAAGACTGGGAAAGACATTGCAAAAGAACTCAAAACGCTTCCCAAAAAACTTGAGAAAATACTTGCTAACCGTGCCAACATTCAGAAGCTCGCGAAAAAATACTCAAATGCGCGAGACTTTCTCTTTATAGGCAGAAAGTATAACTATCCGGTCGCGTTCGAAGGGGCGCTCAAGCTCAAAGAGATTTCGTACATCCACGCTGAAGGGTGCGGCGCGGGGGAGATGAAGCACGGCCCTCTTGCGATGATAGACGAGCGATTCCCAACTTTTGCGGTGGCTCCAAAGGATTCTGTATATGAAAAAGTCTCATCATCTGTTCAGCAGATCAAAGCTCGTAAAGGACCTGTCATCGTTGTTGCCAGCGAGGGAGATAAGGATATGGAAAATATAGCCGATGACGTTGTCTTCGTTCCGAAAACATCTGAAATGCTTTCGCCTATACTGAATGTCATACCGCTTCAGTTGTTCGCGTATTATTTTGCTCACGAGAAAGGTCTCAACGTAGACCGCCCGCGCAACCTCGCAAAGTCAGTGACGGTTGAGTAACTCAAGCTTTTACGTAGACCCACGCATGTTTTCCGCTTTGGAGCGTCAAGTCAAGTCGCTTATATGAAGCGGTTTCATAATCATCAATTAGCTTCAACTCGGACGGAGTAATTGTCAGGACGAAGCCATCCACGCCACTCTCCGCACTAGGGACAATTGCGAGATACTTGTCATCGTCGATTATAACTTCTGACTTTCTATAACCAGGAAGTGTGTCCGGTAACCCAGCGGTTTTTCTTCCGAAGATTTTCTGCTGTATCTCAGGCTCTTGCAATGTTCCGTAAACGAATAGCCTCTCTCTGTTCTCCATGAAATTATCTCTTTGTTGCGAGCGTTTCTACGAGCGTTACTACCTCATCCATCGTGTCCGCGTACGCATCGGCGCCATCCTGCTTGTAGCTCTCAACTAAGTTGCCTCGAAAGCCAATCACATGGCAACGGGATGCCTTTCCGGCCTGTATGCCAGGGTTGGAGTCCTCCAAAATAAACGAGTGCTCAGGTTTCGCGCTTAGGAGGCGCAACGCCTCATTATAGCCACCGGGTTCAGGTTTGTTTCGCAATTCCGGATGGTCATGTAAGGAAATAACGATGTCGATATTTTTCCTGAAGGGGAGTCGTGGCACAACCTGATCAATCCAGGTATGCGGTGATTGCGTTACGATGCCAATTCTGAAATTCGCCGATACAAGTTTTGACACGAGCTCGTTTATGCCCTCGGTAATTGGAGATTGCGTGTATACTTTTCTAGCTATTTCCTCGAACGTTTCGGTAACATGAGAGTGGTCGAACACTGCCCCTAGGGAAGCTGCGCGTTCCATGAGTCCGGCCAAACCGATGCCAACAAGGCTACCCATCTTTTCGGCTACCTCCTTACCGAAGAGGACGGTCAGGTATTCATTCTCAACCTCTTCCCACGAAGGCTCAGAATCGATAATGACGCCATCCATGTCGAAGAGAAAAGCCTTATTCATTTGCGGCATGATACTACATTTTCCCCACTTTTTCCCATGGACGCCCTTTCACTCCAAAGTGGCCGTATGCGGCCGTTTCTTGATAGATTGGTCGACGAAGGTCGAGACGCTCGATAATGGCACGCGGGCGGAAGTCGTAGCGTTTGGTCACAATGTCGGTAAGATTTTTACCATTATCGTTAAAAGCCTCAACCATCACGGGTTCTGCACGACCGATGGCATAGGCGACCGATACGAGCACTTTCTTCCCGTATCCATTCGCGACAAGGTTTTTCGCAACGTACCGACACATATAGGCGGCAGAGCGGTCTACTTTGCTCGGATCTTTCCCGGAGAAGCAACCACCGCCGTGAGGAATAAGGCCACCATATGTATCTACCATTATCTTTCGTCCTGTGAGACCAGCGTCCGCAGCGAATCCACCGATTTCAAATTTTCCGGTAGGATTGACGAGAATTTCAATATTCTTCACGGAACCCAACAACGGAGTAAATAAGTGTTTAATAAGTCCTGCGCGAATATCTTCCTGTGACACATTTTTCGCGTGTTGCGTTGAGGCGAGTGCGGTAATCACACGCCCTTTATTTATGGTTACCTGTGTTTTGCCGTCTGGCTTTATCCATTTTAGTTTCTTTTCCTTTCGAAGTTTTTCAAGGCGCCGAGCGAGCGCGTGTGAGAGCACCACTCCAAGCGGTAACATTTCTTTTGTTTCATTTGTCGCGTAGCCGTACATAATGCCTTGGTCGCCGGCGCCTTCTTTGTCGACACCCATCGCGATGTCTGGAGACTGCTGTGCCACTTTTACTAAGATGTTGAGTTTCTCCCTATATCCTATAGCGCTGTATACCTGCTCTGCAATTTTCTTGTAATTTATGTGGGCTCTCGTTGTTACCTCACCTCCTATCATGAGCGTTCCATGACTTCCAAACGTCTCTACCGCAACGCGGCTTCCCGGATCTTGTTCCAAGCAAGCGTCAAGGATCGCATCTGATATCTGGTCGCACACTTTGTCTGGATGCCCAGAGGTTACGCTTTCTGTCGTGTACCTGTTAAGTAAGTGCAGCATGGTGGTTTGGTTAGAAACTCTTTCTCGACATATGTTCTCCGGAGCACGGATAATTTTCTGCTGGAAATTTCCTCGAGCTCGCGCCGACGCGCTCGCTAGTCTCCGTCAAACACATGCCTCAACGAGTTTCTTTTTTTGTAAGGTTGTTAATACAAATGAATATCTCCCCTATACGGGAGATACTCAAATTAGGTATCTTCCCGTTCGGGCTGGATGTGGCACCGTGTCTTTTTGGACTGGTTGCCGGCGGGTCGTTGAGCCAGAACTCTCTCCGCACTCTTGATACGATATTTAGTTGTAATTGGATAATATCAAGTTCCTATTTAGCATGCAAGTCGCTTATTCTTCCCCTCATGCTTTAATCGTCGCCGGAAAGGTCAATTAGTGAACATATGTTCACTAATTGACCTTGATAGAGGATACTAGATGCCGTGATATAGTCATTCCCAATGAGGAAAATAATTCTAGCTTCGGCATCTCCGTGGCGGAAGGAGCTTTTGAAAAGAGCCGGTGTTTCGTTTGTTGTTGAGGTGAGTGGACACGATGAAGACATGAGCAAGAAGTTTCCGCCAATGACGCTCGCCAAGAACCTCGCACTTGAAAAGGCACGTACCGTCGCAGTGCGACATTCTAATGCACTAATTGTTGCCGCCGACACGCTTGCTGTATTCCGTGGGCGAGTGATAGGAAAGCCGGCAAGTCTCTCAGAAGCAAAAAGGATTTTGGGCCAATTAAGTGGGAATCGCCATAGTCTTATCACTGGGTTCGCTATTGTAGATACGAGTACAGGGAAGACTGTTGTGCGGGCGATGGAGACAAAGGTGTGGTTCCGAAAACTCTCACGGCAGGAAATAGATCGATATGTTAAGACGCGCGAGCCGCTTACGGTCGCCGGAGGATACGCCATACAAGGTGGCGGTTCTAGTTTTGCTAATCGCATTGACGGAGATTTTTATAACATTGTAGGTCTTCCGCTCGCCGCGGTCGTCGAAGAGCTTCGAAAGTTCGGCGTCAAGCTTTGATCCATTGCCGCTACATCAGAGAGGGTATACAGTGGTTAAATTATGAATCCCATTAGAGGCTGCAGAAGCTACGATTCCAATATGTTAAGAAGTCACAAGTGTCGTTATGATACAGATTAAACAACAAGCATTGGTGCGGGAAGCGATGCTTCCTGTCTCTAATGGGATGAAAAAGATCGTGACAATAGGCGGTGGCACGGGGAGTTATACCGTTTTGCGCGGTCTCAAAGAATTCCCGCTCGATATTACGGCGGTCGTTTCCATGTTCGATTCTGGCGGCTCCACAGGGCGTCTTCGCGATGAGTTTGGAGTTTTGCCGCCCGGTGACATACGACGCTGTCTCGTCGCACTTTCCGACGGCGCACGTGCGGAGATTTTACGCGATCTTTTTAATTTTCGTTTTGAGAACGGCAATTCACTGAAAGGGCACAGCTTCGGCAATTTGCTGCTTGTCGCACTTTCTTCTATTTATGGGAGCGACATTGAAGGTATCAGAAAAGCGTCCGAGCTTTTGCATCTGAAAGGAAAGGTGTTGCCGGTGTCTCTCGACAAAGCGGATTTACACGCAATCCTTGAAGACGGTACAGAAATAGTGGGAGAGACGAACATTGATATTCCCCAACACGATGGTAATCTTCGTATCAAGCGTCTTTTCCTCGAACCAGAAGCGCGTCTCTTTGAAGAGACAGACAAAACTATACGCACAGCAGATTTTATCATCCTTGGTCCGGGAGATCCGTATTCGTCCGTCATTCCGAACTTGCTTGTGACGGGTATGAAGGAAGCCTTGCAGGAAAGCCGCGGCAAAAAGATACTCATTTCCAATCTTATGTCTGAATGGGGAGAGACCCATGATTTTTCGGCGTCCGACATTGCACGTGAGATGTTGGCGTACAGCGGACTCTCGAAATTCGACTACATAATTTGCAATACTGCGCCAATGGACGCAAAACTTATTGCCGCATATGAAAAAGAAAGAAAACATCCTATACAGTGTGACGACGCTCTTGCGACATGCACGACACATCTAATCACGGGTGATTTTTTCTCCGAGGCCGATATTGCCCGCCACGATTCAGCGAAAATAGCCAAGGTTATAGCCGCATTGTAGCTCGTGCTAGAATGATGGCATGGACAAGAAGATTGTTGTTGCGCTCATTGTTCTCTTTCTCGTCGTTATAGCTGGTGCTGTTTTGCTTGCATGGCCAACTCCTGCGCAGAACGGGCACGATTCGGTAGAATCGCCTTTCACATCAGCGAATGTTACCGTTTCTTCGCCCGTTCCGAGTTCTACAGTACCCTCCTCTTTTACGGTTATTGGCAGAGCGCGCGGGAGTTGGTATTTTGAAGCATCGTTTCCTGTAGAAGTGCGAGACGCGAACGGAAACGTCGTCGGTCGTGGTCTCGCGACCTCGGAAGGCGACTGGATGACGACCGAATTCGTACCATTCTCTGCGCCTGTCGTAATAGAAAATTACTCCGGTCTAGCGACGCTAGTGCTCATGAAAGACAACCCGTCGGGTTTACCGGAGCACGATGATTCGGCCTCGTTTCTAATTGTAGTTCAGTAGTGGAATCACTACGGACATAAAAGATTGTTTCAATGGTGGAGATAAGAGATCGATAGATATTATTTAATCTACACTTAGACAGTTCTGATTTTCAAGACAGTGAGCGAGGCACCGGGCGCTCGTGTTAGGATTTTCTTGATGACTTCTGGTCTTAACGATGGACGAAAAGAAAGGGCGCGCAAGATCGCCTCATACCTTAAGCGTGCGTACCCAAAGCCCAAAAGCGAACTTAAATACAAAACACCATTTCAATTTGCGGTTGCAGTTATACTTTCGGCACAGTGCACGGACAAGGTTGTGAATCGCGTGACAGAACAACTTTTCAAGAAGTACAAAAAGCCGTCTTGTTTTGCTAACGCGACCCCACGTGTGTTTGAGCGTGAGATATCATCCATACCTATTTTCAGGAATAAGGCGAAGCATATTATCGCTACCGCAAAGATCATTTCGCGAGATTTTGGTGGCAAAGTGCCGCGAACGGCCGAGCAATTGCAGTCACTTCCCGGGGTCGGATATAAAACCGCGCACGTAGTTCTTGGAGAGCTTTTTAATGATTGGCCCGGTATCCCAACGGATACACACGTGAAGCGTTTCGCTCGCCGTTTTGATCTTTCGGACAACACGGATCTCAAGAAAATCTCGCACGATTTGGAGAAGCTCATTCCAAAAAAGAATTGGCAATATATCAACAACGGACTTGTTCTCTACGGCCGTTATGTATGCTCTGCTCGTCCACACGATTGTTCAAAACATCCGCTTACCCGGATTTGGCCTGAGGCCAACAAACGTTGGCCGAAGGTCAAAAATGGACGAAAGGGGTCGGGTGAGCCGCGAGTTAAGGAGCGGCGCAAGACCTTGTGAGATTTTATAGAGTGTAAGCGAAGAGAAAATCCACAAGGTGTACTGCTTCTGTAAGAAGAACTGTAGTTTTGTAACAAGCCCTCGTGGGGGGGGATTGAGAAACCGAGAGGTTTCCCAGATGGGGGTCGGGGGCTTGTGTCTGTGATGAAGAGCAGTCCCGCGCTTTCTAGAGAAATGGCGGGATTGCTCTACCTCTGTGTCGCCAGTAAGATAGCCTAATGAATCCCGTTAGAAGTTGCGGACGTCGTGTAAACGGGACTTTTGCCCTGGTCGGCACTACCAGTCCTAATCAAGCAGGGTGCGAAGTGAACTGTACTTCCACGCCCTACTTCTAACGGGATGAAGCTCATCGTAAAGGGATTAGCCACCGAATACAGTGATGAAGGGGAAGGGCCAGCTTTGCTCTTTCTTCCGGGCTGGATGAATACTCTCCATACTTTTGACGAGCTTGCGTCACAGTTGGCATCAAAGAACCGAATCATACGCCTTGATTTTCCAGGCTTTGGGGGAGGGACCGAATCTCCTCCGACTGACTGGCATGTCGGAGATTATGCATCCTTCGTAAAGGATTTTATTGCAAAGATCGGGCTTACGTCATACATACTGGTCGGACACTCGTTCGGTGGGAGAGTTGCCATAAAAGGGATAGCGCAAGGTGTACTTCGTCCCCCTCGTTTGATTCTCATAGCGTCAGCCGGTATTGCAAGGCACAGAACATTCCGTAATCGCTTGCTCACGTTAATAGCCAAGATCGGAAAAGCGCTGATGCATATTCCACCTTTCTTTCTCTGGCGTAAATACATGCGTAAAAAGTTGTATGAAAAGCTCGGAAGCGACTACTTAGCCGCAGGAGCACTTTCCCAGATTTACCTCAATACCATCAAAGAGGATTTGACCGAATGTGCTCGAAAAATATCTGTCCCTACGCTTCTCGTTTGGGGGAGCGAAGATAATATGACCCCCCTTAAAGACGGGAAGCTTTTTGCCGAACTTATCAAAGATTCTAAACTCGAAGTACTTCCAGGCGTCGGTCATTCACCTCATCGCGATCGGCCCGAGGAGGTCGCTCGGTTGATAAGAAACTTCCTCACACCATGATTCACTGGCTTTCTCGGCGTCACCCGCAATATATCCGCAGCTTGGTCTACATGCTACAGGCGAGTGAATATAATATTGTCGATTTTCTCAAATGGCATGAGCGCGTAAAGGATTTTAGACATATTGAGAAGCGTAAGCATCTTATGTTCACACCGAAGACAATAATATTGTTTACACTCGGCTGGATCGCTCTCCTGGCGACCCTTGGTTGCGCGGCATTTGCTTTCTATCACGTGGCAAGTCCGTGGAATTATCTTCTCTCTGCACTTTTAGTGTTTGAGGCACCTCTTATTGTGATGGTTAGCTTGTTGTTTTTTGTGGTCTGTATACGCTTCGTTCAATATCCTGTTGAACAATTTCTTATTGCGCGTACAAGAAAACGCCTTTCTGCTCATCGAGGAATCAAAATCGCCATTGCCGGCTCTTTTGGAAAAACTAGCATGCGCGAGATTCTTAAGACCGTTCTCTCAGAAGGTAGAAAGGTAGCGGCGCCGGGAGAAAGTTACAATACTCCACTTGGTATCGCGCGTTTTGTGAAAGAACTCCAGAGTGACGAAGATGTGCTTATTTTCGAACTAGGTGAGTATTATCCGGGAGACGTCCGAAAGCTAACGCAAATGATACGGCCTGAGTGGGGCATTGTTACGGGCGTCAACGAAGCGCACCTGGAGAAATTCGGGATGCTTGAAAAAACAGCAGATACGATATTTGAACTTGCAGAAAGCGTTGGCGCTTCTCGCTTGTATGTGAACGGAGAGAGCGAGCTCGCCCGTGCGCGATCTAAAAACGGTAATATTCTTTATACACGTGCCGGCGCCGGAGAGTGGCAAGTGGAAAATCCAACGACCGATCTTTTAGGTATTACGTTTACACTTTTGAAAGACGACGTCTCTATGAATGTGCGCTCGGGTGTTTGCGGACTTCACATACCGGGACCATTATCAGTTGCGGCAGACATTGCGTCACGACTGGGACTTACAAATCATGAGATAAGCGATGGTATAGCGAAAACGAAACCATTCGCTCATCGACTCGAACCGAAGCAATGGCCCGACGACATTACTTTTATTGACGACAGTTACAACGGGAATTCGGATGGCGCGCGCGCTGCGATAGAGTTTCTCGCATCTCTTCAGGGTCGTCGATTTTACGTTACCCCTGGCCTTGTTGAAGCTGGGACGCGCGTTATGGAAGTACACGAGAGTATCGGTCGAAAGCTTGCCGAGGCACATATTGAAAAAGTTGTGCTCATTCGCAATTCTGTAACGCCACATATTGAATCTGGGTTAAGAGCGGCAAGTTTCAAAGGCGAAATCCTCTGGTACGACGATATGCAGTTTTGTCTTTCTGCACTTCGATCTCTTACCACTCCGGGGGATATTGTTCTTATACAAAACGATTGGCCAGACCAATATGCGTGAAAGAGATCTGTAACTCTAGCGCCATCGAACTTCGCAATAATTCGAAGTCAGCACACCATCGACGAGTTCTCTGAATAAGGTAGAATTGGGAAATGCAGAAAACCATAGCCGTTATTTTCGGAGGAAAGAGTGCAGAGCACGATGTTTCCATAATTACCGCTCACATTCCGATTATCGACTCCCTGCTTGCGAGTGGACAGTTTGAAGTCTGGCCAGTGTATATATCGAAGGACGGTGCATGGTATGCGGACAAAGCGATGAATGATCTTTCGTTCTTCAAACAAGATGGGTGGGAAGGGAAGGTGGGAGGAATGAGAAAGACAGGACTCCTTTTCGATAATGGACTTAAGCTCGTACTCCCCGGTCTTTTTTCGAAAACTATTTCCATCGATATCGTTTTTTCTGCCATGCATGGCACATACGGTGAAGACGGTTCTCTTATGGGACTTTTACGAATGGCGGGTGTGCCATTCATCGGATGCGATATTTTCGCTTCAGCGGTCGCCATGGATAAGGTTTTGACAAAGCAAATCGTCGCGTCGGAGGGCATGCCAATCGTGCCTTACGTGTGGTTCACACGCACGCAGTGGGAGGAGGAGAAGCAATTGGTCATAAAGAAAATAAAAAAACTCACTGTGCCTCTTTTTGTGAAGCCGGTACACCTCGGTTCCTCAATAGGTATGGCGAAGGTAAAGAATGATACCGAGCTTGAAAATGCAATAGAAGTTGCCTTACATTACGATGACAAGGTCCTGGTGGAGAATGCTATAGAGCCGCTGATAGAAATAACACTTCCTATTATGGGAAATGATGAGCCGCGAGTGGCAGAGTGTGAGCGTCCGCTCAACAAGACGGAGTTCTTTGACTTTAGTGATAAATATCTTTCTAGTGGCAAAAAAGGCGGAGGGAGCGGAGCCAATAGTGCATACAGTGAAGTTCCGGCGAAGATCGGTGATGAACTCTCCAATAAAGTGAAAGAGCTTGGCGTTTGTGTATACAAAGCGCTCGGTTGTGAGGGTATTGCGCGCGTTGATTTTCTTATACACGCAGACACGAAGGAGATTTACATGAATGAAGTAAACACGCTTCCGGGAAGCCTCTATCATCACAACTGGAAGAAGGCAGGTGTCTCAAATATGGAGCTTGTGCTGGAGCTTGTGCGGCTTGCTGAAGAGAGATTTGCGAGGCAAAAAGCGACAGCGTATACATTCCATTCAGATATATTGCGGAAAGTCGGCTCGTCAGGTAAAGGTGGCTCGAAACTATAGAAGTAGAACATGGCCCCGTTAGAGGTCGCGGTCGCATAAGCCAGATATTGCAACAACAACAATGACGAATCAGAAGAATCGCACGATTTACTATAAAAGGTCAAAAACGCGACCTGCCTCTAACGGGGTGGGTGAAAAACGGAAAATTGCAGTATTCGACGTAGATGGGACGATCTTTCGTTCGAGTCTGCTAATACAGGTGGTGGACAGGCTTGTTGATACGGGCGCTTTTCCAAAGGAGGCACGAAAGGTGTACGAGCGTGCACATGAGAAGTGGCTTGATCGCGAGGGCGACTATCAGGAATACATTGATGGCGTCGTGAGGGTATTTAACCGCCATCTTAAAGGAATCCACTACGGTGCCTTGGCTGATGCGGCAGCGGATGTCGTAGAAGCACAGTGGAAACGGGTGTATCAGTACACGCGCGATTTTTTGAAAGACCTGAAGGGGCGCGGATACTTTTTACTCGCTGTCTCGCATTCTCCGAAAACCGTACTGGATAAGTTTTGTCCGCGCATGGGATTCGACAAGGCGTACGGTATTGTGTACGAAATAGGACCGCAAGAATGTTTTACGGGACACATGGTAGATGATCACCTCATCTTGAACAAGGCAAATGTTCTAAAGCGAGCTGTCGAGAAAGAAGGATTGACGCTCGCGCATTCAATCGGCGTTGGGGACACCGAATCCGACATACCCTTTCTAGAAATGGTCGCGAGACCCATTTGCTTCAATCCTAATATGAAATTGTACCGACATGCGAGGAGAATGAAATGGAAGGTTGTCGTAGAACGAAAAGATGTAGTATATGAGTTGTGAAGCATCGTAAAACATCCTCATCTGTTTCGTTGCGGGGCCCTTATGCTTCCTCCGCCGCACCATTCAGTACATCTACAGGATTTGCCCGGAGTCGGAGATTACCCCACAAAAGCAACCCGTGTTTTTGCGTTTGGCGAGCCCGAAATTCTAATAGAAACCAACATTCACTCCGCATTCATCTATCATTTCTTTCGTTCCCAAATCTCTGACGGTCGGCTAAAGTT
>CAYPGH010000012.1:467-11995 GCA_964410475.1 uncultured Candidatus Saccharibacteria bacterium | reverse complement strand
ACGACAGCGATAACGTCTGCGCGAAAGTGTGGATCGACGCCATGAAGGATGTCGGCATGCTTCCGAACGACGACCATCGCTACGTCGGATGGGTCTCCACCCGAACCGACCGCGGTCCCGAAGACAAAACCATTATCAGCATAACCAGCGATCACTAGCTCTATGAAAACACGAATGGAAACGCTAGAGACTCTCCACGACCTCACACTCGAAGATATCGTAAGGGCAGAAATAAAAATACGAATACACGATGGAAAGCCGGATGAGGAGGTGCTCGAAGGCTTCGAACGCAGAAGCCCCGTGGGTTCCGTCTCAGTGACGAAAAAGGAATACATTGCCGAACAGGAAAAGGAAATCGCGCGACTGCATACGGTTCGCGAAACGATAGAAAAAATGATAGACGAAGAGAAGAAGGCCGGATGATCGTCCGCCACCTTGAGATACTTAAGTACATTCAGCGGCATCGGAGGGTTCGAGCTGGGCATTGAGCAAGCATATGTGGATTCAGCTAACAGAAAGCAGAACGGAAGAAGCGAAAGCGTTGCGCCGACGGGGAATAGAAAAAGCAACGAGGCACATGAAGACACTCGCGCTTCGAATCGACGGTCTCGCCAACACAGTAACCGCATCTGTCCAAGACAAGAACCGCCTACTTGCGTGGGCTACTCCGAAATCGACAAGCATGCGATTGAGGTTTACCAGCGTCGCTTTCCCAACCACAAAAACTATGGAGACATCCGAACAATCAATCCGAAGAAGCTACCGGACTTTGACCTCCTTGTTGGAGGCTTTCCCTGCCAGGCGTTTTCTATCGCCGGAAAAAGGAAAGGGTTCAAAGATACAAGAGGTACGCTCTTCTTTGAGATCGCTCGAATTGTTAGGGCAAAGCGGCCACGCCTTCTACTCCTTGAGAACGTCAAAGGGCTTCTATCTCACAACGACGGAAAAACGTTCTACACCATCGTCGCCGCGCTTGATGAATTGGGGTACGACATCCAATGGCAGGTGCTTAACAGCAAGAATTTCGGAGTCCCCCAGAATAGGGAAAGAGTGTTCATTATCGGACATCTTAGAGGCACGCCCGGACCGTCGGTATTTCCTATCGAAGCGCACGGTCCGGAGACTCCTCGGATACAAGGACCAGTCTCTAATACCCTTACGGCGAGATACGAAGCGGCCGCGACAGGATCGTATGTTGCTGAAGATAAACTCGATGCACAAAAAATAAAGAGACTGAACAATCCCCGACACTCAACTCATCGGGTCTACGGAGCGGATGGAATCAGTCCCACTCTCAGCACCATGCAGGGAGGCGGAAGACAGCCATTCGTTAAAGTGCCTGAAGCCACCAAGCGAGGGTACGCGCAAGCCCGAGTGGGAGACTCAATCAATCTGTCGGTCCCGAAAAGCAAGACACGACGAGGCAGAGTAGGCAAAGGCATCGCACAGACACTCGACACCGGAATGCAGCAATACACACTCCATGACATGGAAGTGCGTCGCCTCACTCCGCTCGAGTGCGAACGCCTGCAGGGATTTCCTGACAACTGGACGGAAGGTGTAAGCGACTCACAGCGGTACAAGTGCATAGGCAACGCAGTGACAGTAAACGTCGTGAAAGAAATTGCAAAAAGACTATGGCAAAAATAACCAAACAAACAAAGACGATCCGGCTCGAAGACCTTGTGCATCCCGATTACAATCCGAGGGATATAAAGCGACAGGACTTAGACGCGCTCAAGCGATCAATCGAACGCTTCGGGTTGCGTGGACTCATTACCATTAACGTGCACAAAGGCCGAGAGGGAATGATTGTCGGCGGAAACATGACAGTCATGGCACTACGCGAGATGGAGATGGAAGTGCTACCCGAGAAGAACGTCGACTTCGTGGATCTGCCAGAAAAAGAAGAGAAAGCATTGTCGCTCGCGCTCAACAAAGTAGCAGAGAGACGCAGCTGGAACGACGACAAGCTGGCCGAACTCATGTGGGACTTAAACCGCGCCGACTTCGACATGAAGCTGACCGGCTTCGATGACGTAGAGATAAGCCACCTCCTCGACATGCGCGTACTCGAGCCGGAAGAGGAAGATGAGGAAACACTCGAGGATCAGAAAGAGGCGATCAAAACACCGGAGTCAAAGCTCGGTGAAGTGTACGTCCTCGGCCGACACCGGCTGATGTGCGGCGACTCGACCAACCCCGAGCATGTGGCAAAGCTGATGGACAAAGTGCAAGCCGACATGATATTCACCGATCCGCCGTACAATGTCGACTACACTAGCCACGAAACAAAAAATAAATTCCCAACAGACAAGGGACGCATTCTCGGCGACGCTCAGACAGACGAAGAATTCAAGACCTTCAGTCAAAAGGTGTTCCAAAACTGCAACACCATCCTGAAGCCTGGCTCATCGATATACGTCTGCTCCGGCTATACGAGCTATCCGCTCTGGTATTACGAGATGCAGAATGCTGGGTTAGAATTCTCCTCAACGATTGTCTGGGTAAAACCCTCCTTCTCGATTAGCTGGGGTGACTACAAGAAGCAGTACGAGCAGATGCTCAAGGCGAAAAAGAAGAAGGTCAAAGAAAAGGGAGTGCCGATCATGTACGGCTGGAAGAAAGGAGAACGACATACCTTCTTCGGCGATAACAACGAAAGCGATATATGGGAGCTGCCTCGTAAAGCAGTAACCAAGATGGCGCACCCGACCGAAAAACCCGAGTGGCTCATCATGCGTGCGATCAAGAACTCGAGCAAGATCGGCCAAACGGTTGTCGACCTCTTCGGAGGGTCCGGCAGCACGCTCTTCGCAGCCAACAAGACCGAACGAGTCGCCTATCTGATGGAACTCGATCCGCGATGGTGCGACGTGATACGCAACCGATGGAAGAAAGTGAAGCCGAAAGCCTGACCGGGGACCACTACGGTCTTCGGCAGGGACCACTATGGTCTCCGGTTAACCTATGAAAAAGCCCACCCTCACCACTTCAAAGATGCCGAAAGAGACAGAGCAGCAATACACTGCCTGGCTTTTGTACTGCGAAGCCGGGAGTATTCCCAAGCTGGTACGTGCATGGGAACAGATGCGGCATGGCATCGGGGACGCATCGGGTACTTTGAGCGAAAAACTTAACAAATTGGGTGTCTTGCCAGCTCAAAGAAACATCGAGAAATGGTCGTCAATGTACCGATGGGTAGAACGCCGTGACCTAAAGCTGCAAGAAGATTTGGAGGGGCTTCGGGAAAAGACCAAGCGGATTAAGACCGAGCGCGTACATCGTGTTGCTGAATACTTCGAGAGAGCAATAATCCTTGCCTTGAAACAGTTGCGAGATAACAGCGAGGTCACGACCGGCGACATGAAAACTATATGGGAAATGTTCCGTACCGAGCTTGGCGAAACGCTCGGCAAGCACACTCATGCAGTGGGCATAGATGAAAGCAAACAGACTCCTCCGGACGAAGAAGAAAAAGCCCTGGGTGCGGCTCTCAACGACACCATCAAAAAATTCTATGACAAACGCGGAACTCCAAGAGAAAAGGGAAAAGGCGAGCATCCTGTATTGGATTAAGAATAAGAAGATAAAGACGGAGAGCGACCGAAAGCTCGAGTTCAAAGACCATCGCTTCCTGCTCGACATCTACACAGACGAGTCGGACATGCTCGTTATCCGAAAGGCGTCACAGGTGGGTGCAAGCACTATGCAGATATTGCGTGCGCTACACGCAGCACGCTATTGGGGCATCAATCAAATCTATACGCTCCCGACCGTGGATGACGTGGGAGAATTCGTCCGCTCAAAAGTAAATCGAATTGTCAAAGTGAACCCCTCAATCATGGGGGGTGTGAGCCACAGAGACGTGGACTCGATAGAGCAAAAGCAGATCGGCAAAGGTTTCTTGTTCTTCAAGGGTACGCATACAGAAAAGGAAGCGATCATGCTCTCCTCCGACCGGAACATCCACGACGAACTCGATAAATCGAAACCGGAAGTCATACGCGATTACCTCTCTCGTCTGGGCTACTCCGAAATACGTGGTCAGCATTACTTCTCCACTCCGACGATACCGAATTCAGGAGTAGACCATCTCTTCCAGCAGTCCGATCAGAAACATTGGCGGTTCAACTGTCCGCACTGTGGGCACAAACAGCACATGGATTGGGAAGAGAACCTCGATAGGGAGAAAGAAATCTATGTTTGTGTGAAGTGTCGAAAAAAAATTACATCGTCTGATGTTGCGGAGTTGGGTAAATGGGAAGCAAAGTATCCGAACCGGAGGATAAGCGGATATTGGATATCGCAGATGATGTGCCCGTGGCGCACAGCTGCGGATCTGCTGCAGGAAGAGCGAGACGCCGAAGACCTCCAGTATTTCTACAACTTCGTGCTCGGACTTCCGTACCTGAGCGCGGAGCAGAAGATACCGCAGAGCCTCTTCCTTAAGAGCCTTACCAACAAGAATGCCGAGGGCGGAAAGTGGAACGTGATGGGTTCGGACACCGGCCTCATAAACCACGTCATTATTGGAAACGAAGACGGAATATTCTGGATGGGGAGGCTCGAAGACCACGGCACTCGCACAAGGTGGCAACAGATGGAAGAGCTTATCGAATTCTACGACATTAGGGTTTGCGTGGTGGACGCGATGCCATACACGGAAGAAGCCCTCGCACTCGCAAGAAAGTATCCACATCGGGTGTATGTGAACTTCTACAAAGACGATCCTAAGATGCTTCAAGTTGTGCGATGGAACGATGAGAAAGAGGGGAAAGAGAATGTAGCGTTCGAAGACGAAATTAAAGTGCTTACATCGAGGAACCGTATCATCGACGATACTATCGGATCACTTCGGAGAGGGAATATACCCTTCGCCATACCAAAAGACTCGCCGTCATTCCAGCTGCTCATCAAGCACGCGCAGACCATGTATGCGAGAACAGTGACCGACAAGCTCGGTCAGGAAAAAAGGGAGTGGGCGACAACTACCGGCGAAGACCACTTCTGGCATGCACTTCTTTACTGGCACGTCGCTCTGAAAAAACGTCTCAAATATGAACCAAACAAATAAACAAAATTCAAAAAGGGATAAGAGTGAAGAAGAGACTTTCATCCTGCTTGATATCGCTAAAGCAATCGAAGAGGTTAAAAGGGAAGGCTTCGGATGCGTCACGGTTTTCATACAAGACAACCGCATCTTTCGATGGGAGATTCTCAAGTCACGAACAAGGGGTCGGCCGAGACATCCACAGCGTGGTCCCGAGCCTGTGGCTTGACTGCCTAGGATTTGATATAGTTTAGTTACTAAGATACCTGTTTGACTTCAATTGCTGGACCGGTAATGTGTTTAGAGGGTTGTTAAATTAACAAATCGTCGCCCAATTTATTAGCAAAACAAAGCACTACAATGTCACAAACAAATAAAATTTTATTAGGTATCGGATTAGTGGCGGTGACCGCGATAGGAGGATACTTTATCGTCACCGCAGGACTCGGTGAAAAAGAGCAACCGACAGTACGTGTCGAAATTCCGGATGGTCTCAGAAAGGAGCAGGTCGCCTTCATCCTTGCGGATAAGCTCGGTTGGAACGATGAACAGATTAAGAAATTCGTCGAGAAGGATACTTCGCCAATGATTGCAATACAGGAGGGATATTCAGCACCGGGCGTGTACAACATTCCGGCTAACGCTTCGACATACGACGTTGCAATGATGATGCGCCAATCCGCGCAAGAGGTTCACTATCAATACAAATCAAAGCTGAAGAATGAAGATTGGGATCAGGCACTCATTGTCGCCTCCATCATCCAAAAGGAAATGGAAGGCCATGCAGAGGACAGATTCGAAATTGCAAAAAAAATATGGGATGACTTGGACGCAAAACGTCCTATCAAGAGCGACGCGACCATAGCGTATTTGCGCGACACCCGAGCAGCTTACGGAGAGTCGTGGTGCGAAGGGAAACCTGAAGATGAAAAGACACCCGACTGCTACCAAGACTGGCGGTTACAATTCAACGTGAGTGACGCTCGGAACATCGAGTGGTGGAAGTCTGTCACCGATCAGGATCGCACCGATGATTGGGACGCATTCAACACCTATCTCCACGCAGGACTGCCAAAGAGGGCTATCAGCAACCCCAGCCGGGATGCAATAGACGCAGCAGTAACCACACGCTTCACGCCCACTGGCGAAGTCAACAAGCAATAGCGCGTTATCCACAGGTCCACTGGATTGGGGCAGGGGTATTTGATATACTTTAGACACTAAGATATCCACTGGATAAGATATCATCTCAGGCAGATATCTCAGCACTGCCATGCTACCTATTATCTGGTACAAATTTTTTTGCGACGGCTCAAGCCTCACGTTGCCCCGAGAGTGTAAACTTCGGGGCAATTTTGCTTTATGGGATGTTCTTTATATTTTCTTTACAAAAACTTTAGAAAAACTTTATCTCCAGAACCTTGCCTTGATGCCGGTATTGGTGCGTCCCGAGACGGGACATTTCAAAACTGCCACTCCTGTTCCCCGGCGTATGGGGTTGGTTATTACGCCGATCAATGGAACGGTCGGAGGAGTGGCATATTACTAACCCTAAGCAAGCGACAAACATGAACATCAAAACCTTAGATGCGAGAACATTCGCAATAGGAGCGATCATGGTAGGCCTTGCCGTCGGTACTGTGCTCGGCTTCGCCAACATTGCCACCACTCAGGTGACAAAAGCGGAAGAAGCACCAGCAAATGCATCGATCGGCCTGGGTCTTATTGATCGGAACGTGTCGCAAGAGCGCATTAACTCGGCACAAAATGTCGCAGCTACTGCCGCTCGTTCACTTGCAAAAAGTGACGTCAGCACAGAATACAAGAAGGTTTCTATCAACCCCTACATCGCCGAAAGGGATGAAGTTAGGGGAGTAGACCTCCACAAGAAAGCTGTGCTCGTCTTCACCGATGCTCGTGGCTACTCGTATTGGATTGATGGTGACACCAATAAAGTCGTGCAGATCGGTCCGGCCTCGCGCGAAAAGGAAAGCGACGCCAACCCGTCAGACTCATACGATTTCACGGAGCGATACACGAAGGATACTCTCCTTCCGGTCGCCGTTGAATTCGCCAAGTCTCAGGGAGCCGATGCAACCATTCTGGAGGGGAAGCCTCAGATTGGTACTAAGGACGGAAAGGCATTCTTTTTCCGCTGGGAAGATTCGTCTTCTAGCAGCGAACAGATGCGCTTCGTCCAGATCGGCCTCACAGTGGGCGGAACTTTGCTTAGCTACTCCAACACAGTTGGCATATAACCTATGACAATAGCTAAACAAAGCGTCTTCGCTTCATTCGTGGCGGCTGCTGCACTCGCAATTGCGGTGTTTGCATTCGGTACGCCCGCACATGCTCAGACGAACTACACTCTCGAAGAGAACGGTAGCTTCTACTCTCAAAGTGGAAGCTTCACGACCGTTGGGAGCTGTGGTAGTCGTGGAGCATGTAAGTGGTCGTATAACCAGCAATACACTCCAAGTAACTGGCTCAGATGGTTGTTCTATTCGGCACATGACTACTACAGCGAGTACTTCCCACAGAATTACTCGGATCAATTCCCGTTCATTCCGACGATAGGAACAACCCATCATGCTACGTACTGCTCGCAGACGTGGCATTACACGTGGCCTTACGCTGCGTATGAGGACACTCAATGGTACTGCAATATTGGTCTCGACCAATACGCATACTACAACCAGTTCGTTCAGGTGTATGACGATGCAGGCGACTCAACCGAAATCGTTCGAGTTGAGCTGCAAGACGATACTACCGAGAACGTAGGCTGGTACAGCGTAGTGTGGGATGCCTTCAAGGGTGCCTACTACTAAAAGATTAATAACCAGGCGATTGAGATAGAGGTAACTTAGAGCACAAAAGCCCCTGACCAATCCGGGGCTTTTGTTATGAATACAAACGAAAAACCACCCTTCCGGGTGGCCTTCCGCTTGATCAATCGAACGCCAAGCACTTCGCCACGCGTCGGGCAAATCCATTGGCACGTCGGTCCCGACCGTTGAGATGTTAACTTCAATGGGGAAGTGATTACAAATCAAGTTATCCCCTTCGCAAATTGTAATTCAAGGCCAAATTAGTAATTTAACGCCGACTCCAAGCAGAAACACAGCAACTACAATTCGGAACCTGTTTTGAGGAATCCGATCGACAACCTTCTTGGCAATCTCCGCTCCCACGAATGACACTGGAATTAGAATCAACAGACTCCACCATAGACGCTCGGGCAATGTCGCTCCACCGGTGAAATATGTGATGATGCGTGTGGAGTCGACCAGAAGGCCGATTGCACCGGCCGTGGCGATGTATACGGCCTTGGGAAGGTCAAAAGCCGAGAGGAACATTCCTCTGACCGCGCCACCAATGCCGAACATTCCGGCAAAGAATCCTGAAAGCGCACCGCCGGAGAGAGCTGCAGTATTGGTGGCCGGAATCTTAAACTTTGATTGGTAGATGAGGAATAGGGCATACACAACAAGAAACGCACCCAGTATCTGAAGTAAAACAGACTGGTCTGCACCAAGAGATACAAACGCACCGAGGTAGCTCGTGGCCAGACCGATAATGCCGAACAGAGCGATAAGTTTAAAATTGAAGCCTTTCCTGAACAGGGACACCTTCCACACATCACCAAACCAATGGACGATGGCGACCAGAAAGATCGCCTCCACCGGAGGCAAAAATATGACCAACACCGGGATCATGAGCGTGGACGTACCAAAGCCAGTGATTGTACCGATCGTGCTAGAAACAAGAGTTAGAAATGCGATGTATAAGATTTCCACAACTTTATTTTATCAGAGATGAGTTGGAAGAGGTAGTTTCTTCAGCTGGAAAAACAGCACAAAATAAGTTAAAATGGAGTCATGAAGGCCGACTCTAACAAAAAATTCAAGGTCGGGAAGGTCAGAAAAAACCAGCGACTAGAAAGACTTTTAGACGAATACAAACGTATCCGAGGTCAGCAATACCGGATGGACGGGGTATTCAAGGAGTTGGTAGCGAAGAGAGCGGGGGTGACCCAAACCGAAATGTCCTGCCTCGGCTATCTCGCAGAAAAAGGTCAGGCGACCCCAGGCGAACTGGCAAAGATCACAGGCCTTACTACCGGCGCAATCACGGGGCTGATTACTCGTCTCGAGAGAAAAGGCTGCGTGACATACGTCCGCGACACCAAAGACCGGCGAAAGGTTATTGTGAAATCCGTACCTAAAAGGATTGCGATCGCAACGCATTACTATTATCCAATAACAGTGAAGTATCACCGGCTACTCTCAACGTTCAACGAGGAGCACATCGAGTTTTTGTTGTACAAAAGTAGGTGTATTGTAAAAATGCTTCAGGAAGAGATAGAGAGGCTCAGCAAAGAAGAAACGGGGGTCAAAAAAGGCAAAAAGTACTGATAGCTATACAATGTCTTATTTGCTAAGATATTTACACAACTGAATAAGACCTAACCCCGGCTACGGGCACGGTCGCAAAACCATCCAAGCCATCCTCGCACAGGATTCTTCCGCGCGTATGCGCCGAAAGATGGTACTGCGAGGATTTTTGCGTTTACTCGTGAAGCCAAAACCAGTAGCGGTTCTTTAGATCTTCAGTCAGTTGGTGGGCGTCAGCATGAGAAAGCGCACCCAAGTAGGAATGGAGGGATTGTGAGAGAGAATGCTCGCTGATATCACCACGCCGGTACTGCATGACTCGTTCCCTGAGCTTGCGGAATATTCGGTGTTTTGTCTTGGTCCGAAGCACCTTGTAGTGGGGAAGAGCGACATACCCTAGAAAGTCGACTCCCCTC
Source organism: uncultured Candidatus Saccharibacteria bacterium (assembly GCA_964410475.1). Classification (GTDB taxonomy): domain Bacteria; phylum Patescibacteriota; class Minisyncoccia; order Phycocordibacterales; family UBA2100; genus UBA10103. The sequence continues at coordinate 2,132 of CAYPGH010000012.1, read as the reverse complement.
GCCACATTGCCAATAGAGATTTTCTTCGGATGAAGCGAGAGCCTCAGACGTTCCCCGAGGAATTCCTGAAACGGATCGAGCAAACCCTCCAAATACTTCTTGTCGGCCGACACAACAATAAAGTCGTCGGTATAGCGTGCGTAATTCTTAACCCTCATCTCGTGCTTAACGAATTGGTCGAATTCGTTCATGTAGACATTGGCGAAGAGTTGGGAAGTGAGATTGCCGATAGGCAGACCGTGCCGATTAAAAAGGCTCGTGCCTCCGACCTCAAAACTCCTAACAATCTCCTGCAGCAACCACATCGTATCGGGGTCGGCGATCCGTCGCTTAAGAATCGCTAACAAGATTTCGTGATCAATCGAATCAAAGAACTTACGTACATCGCACTTGAGGGCGAAGCAGGGAATAGTGTAGTTCCTGCTCTCCGCTCGGATTATGCTCTCAGCTGCAAGCACACCTTTGTGCGTACCTTTATTGACTCGACAGGAAAACGAATTAGCGATAAATGTCTCCTCGAAGATCGGATTCAGGATTCTAAACACCGCATGGTGCAGGACACGGTCGCGGACCGCTGCCTTATGGATATGCCTGACCTTTGGATCGCGGATATAAAAACCCTCATACGGTCCGTGAGAGTAGCGTTTGGAACCTAGCTCACGCCGGAGCGCGAAAAGATTCTGCTCCAGGGAATATTCGAATTCCAGCACATCAGCCTTCTTGCCTTTGTCGCTGCGAAATTCCTCCCAGGCGGTGACCAGGTTTCCAAGCGTGACTATCCGATTAAACAAATTCTTATATATCTTCATGGCTATGAATGACTTCGATATTCCGATCTTCAAGAAGGCATACGATCTCTACAAACTCTTCCACGAATATCGGAAGCTCGTCCCCAAGCAGGACAGGTTCACGATCTTCGAGAGATGCGAACAGCTGATACTCGATGTGCTCGAGGCGATTCTGCAGGCAAGTAGCGAACAGAAATCCGTCAAGGTCCCGACGCTTGAGCGATGCAGCCTAAAACTCAACATGCTCCGAGTGTTCGTCCGTCTCATGAAAGACGTGAAGGCGATCGATGCTAAGAAGTACGTTGCGCTGGAAGGCGTCATCGACGAAATCGGACGCATGCTCGGAGGTTGGATTCGTTCGACGAAGACCGGGTAAGAGAAAAGGCATCCGAAAATAGGGATGCCTTTTCTGCGTCTAGGGAGACTTCGGGAGGAAGGCCGACGAGGAACCGTAGTTGTCGTTGGCGTTGTCGTACCAGTTGGCGTTGAACTTGACCTTGCCGTCGTTGAAGTTGAAGATCGGCGCGTTCGAGAAGTCGCCATCGGCCTCCGGAGAATTGCCTCCACCCACCTATGTCACCGGACTTCGAGCCTTACTTCCTGTTGGAAACAGGACTATACGCTCCCACTCCTGAATTTAATTCGACGGCATCCGCATAGCGAGCGAAACCCATCTTAGGCAGAGACAAGCAGTATCCCCTCAACACAACACGCTCGCGAAAACCGTAATCTCCGCGACTCTGGTTGCTATCGTTGAAACGATAGAGTTCGGCGACGACAATCCTTGGACGGCCGTGCATTAGCCTATACTCGCGAGTAATTATAGCAGGAAATAGGGCACAAAACCCACTACTTGACAAGCCTGTATGACTTTGTT
>CAYPGH010000012.1:0-457 GCA_964410475.1 uncultured Candidatus Saccharibacteria bacterium | reverse complement strand
CTTCCGTTTGTAGAAAAATTTGACAAAATCGATTGTTTTTGTTATACTTTAACTTTTAAAGTCGGTTCTTTAAAAAAGCGTCATGTGAGGCGAGCGCAATCGGCATAATTTGTTGTGCCTATCGCGCTCGCCTCACTAAGAGGAAAGCCGTTACCTGAACGGTTCAGGAAATCCAAAAGGAGATAACGCAATGAACGCGATTACTCAGACGACAGCAACGGCCGGTCAGGTCAAGCAGATCAACCGGTTCGGCTCCGACGCCATCGAGAAGGTTCTCGCTGAGCTCGGCCTGGACAACCCCGGCGCACAACGCGTCATCGAACACGGCGACGATTTCGCCGAGGCCATCCGCACGGCCGCCATCACCTCGCTGAAGGACCTGTCGGTCTCCGACAAGTACAAGGACGAGGAAGTGCAGTCGAACTACGCGTATCCCAAGGGCTACAAGGTCAAGGGG
>CAYPGH010000011.1:9046-12159 GCA_964410475.1 uncultured Candidatus Saccharibacteria bacterium | reverse complement strand
CGGGAAGTTTTGCGGCCGCGAGAGTCGCTTTGCGGGCCTCTTCCGCGTCGCAGGGTGAAATGACCGTCATGCGCGGCAAGACCCGCATGAGCGCTATATCTTCAAGCGCTTGGTGTGTTGCGCCGTCCGGCCCGACGGAGACCCCGGCGTGCATCCCCGCTATCTTGACGGGGACATTGTTCAGAGAGATGGTTGTCCGTATCTGCTCATTATTGCGTCCTGGAGAAAATGTCGCGTACGAGGCAATAAAGGGAATTTTCCCATAACTTGCAAAACCGGAGGCGAGAGCCGCGAGATTTTGCTCGGCAACGCCAACTTCGATAAAACGGTCGGGATATTTCTTCGCAAAGGCCTCCACACGCGTGGACTCGGACAGGTCAGCGCATAGGACAATAATGCGCGAGTCGTTATCGGCCGCCTCAATTAAACCTTTTCCAAAGCCGTCACGAGTCGGGACTTGCTCTTTGGCTTCAAAGAGGTCGGTGCGTAAGTGCATTTCTTCGCTAATCATGGATTGAGATCTATTAGATTAAGACCCGTTTCTTCGTCGGCCTCACGCAATAGCGGCTGGCTTACGTGCCATAGGCAAAGCTCCAAGGTCAACGCGACACGGGCTGATTTTATATGACCACCAATACAGCGCAGAGTCTCATCGCACTGAGAAAGAACCGCGTGCACATGAACGAGCGGGCTCTCATTGTGTTCTGAAATGTTGCCATCCATACTCGCCACCTCGAACGGCCCATCTTCTCGTTGAAACATATAACGCTTGTTCTCCAAATCGTAGTATCCTATATCCACGTCTTCTACGGCGCCTATAGCTTGAAATTGACCCCAGTGCATCTCGGTCTCTTCACAAAATTTTGTGACGGTTTCTATAAGCTCCTCGCCGTGCGCAAGGACCAGAAAGTATCCATTGTGTATTTGAACTGCCTGCATATCTATAGTAATCTCTACATTCTAATATCTAATCTCTACATAATCTCAAATGTCAAAATCCAAAACATGCGATGTAAAATGTAACATACCTGCGGTTCTTTTGAGGTTAGAGTTTTGGAATTGTTTAGAAATTAGGGTTTAGAGATTAGAGATTCCACTGAAAGTGGTTACTGATGTTCGCTCGTAATTTTCCCCTGCAACGTCCGGAGTTCGTTCAGGAAAACTGTAGCCTCTTCCTTATTCGGCGGTTTTCCGTGCCAGCGATAATCGCGCTCTATCTCCCTCACGCCCTTGCCGGGGATAGTGTGAGCAATGATAACGCTCGGTTTCTCATACACGGCCGCGGCTTCTTCGCATGCGGCGACGATATGTGCAACGTTGTGTCCATCAACTTCCAATACGTGCCAACCGAATGCTTCATACTTTGCACGCAAGGGTTCAAGCGGCATGACAGATTCAGTATAACCGTCTATCTGGATATTGTTGCGATCAATAATGCCCGTTAAATTGTAAAGACGATTTGCGCCCGCAAACATGACCGCTTCCCAAGTGTTGCCGCAGTCGTGCTCGCCATCCGACATGACGCAAAATACTCGAATATCTCTGGAGTGCCCGCCACCTGCCCCGTTAGAGCGCGAAGCGTCTCTAATGGGGTCCATTCGGACGGCATATGCGATGCCCGCGGCTTGCGAAAGACCGCTCCCCAAAGGGCCCGAGGTCGTTTCAAGGCCGGGAAGTCGCTCTCGCTCCGGATGCCCTTGGAGGCGCGAGCCGAATTTACGCAAGGTTAAACATTCTTCCACAGGGAAATATCCCGCATGCGCCATCGCGGCGTAGCGCACGGGAACGATGTGACCATTGGAAAGTATAAGGCGGTCGCGTTCGTCCCAATCAGGATTCTTCGGGTCATGCTTTAGAACGCGGGCATAGAGTGCCGCAAAAATATCCGCCATGCCCAAAGGGCCGGCAGTATGCCCGCTCCCTGCGGCGACGAGCATTTCTAAAATGGTCTCTCGAATGGCCAATGCTCGCTTTTCTATCTCTTTTATCTCTTGATCAGTAAGTGCTTCCATCCCGTTAGAAGCAAGGCTCGGAAGCACCGCGTGCTTCGTACCCTGCTCGGTTAGGGTTTGTAATACCGGCCAGCGTTAAAGTCCCGTGTATACGACGTCCACTGCTTCTAACGGGATCCATCCTTCCCATTGTAACGCATACGCGCTCACGCCATGCAGAGAATTGATGTGGTATAACTCAAACTTTGGAGCAATTCAGATGTTCTGGCTGATTCCACAATGAGAGATCCGCGTGTTTCCAACCGCCACGCGACACGACTGTGTCGCATGCTCAAAACGAACCAACGTAGAGTACCTATCACCCGACTGCTGGCGGTTCATCTAGAATCACATTGCAGTCCAGATATTGCACCCAGCTACCCGGGACCACCCCTCCAACCGTTATGCGACACCACTTTCCAGCTTGCTCAAGAACAACCATTAAAGTGTACCCTTTCGTCTGATTCGCCGAACCGGTGCTCCAGTAGCGATAGTCATTCCCTGTGCCAACCGGGATGTTCGGGTCACGGGGCAAGACGGGGATGTATGTGGGAGCGAGACTGCTAACTCCCGCAAGATAGTTACCCCCGGCCGTGGCTGGATATTTATTACCGTTGTCGTCGTAGTACAGCTCCAACGCAACTTGTATTTGTTTGATGTCGGCTAGTCTACGCGCGTCACGGCCCTTAACCCGAGCACCGTTCAGAGATGCGAGAATAACGCTTGAGAGAAGGCCGATAATGGCCACAACAACCAAAAGCTCGATAAGGGTGAATCCTCTTGTGCCAGAGCTGAACGCTTTATTATGCCTCATATGGTGTTGGGGAAAGCTGGCTTACGATAGCATTCGGATCTGGTGGTGGCGGTATCTCCGGCGATCCAGACCCCCACAGTAAGAAGAAGATAGCGACGAAAGTTAATACAACAATTCCCAGCATTACATATTCGGCTTGCTGTCGATTTTTAGCGATACCCCACCTAATTAACATACCGCCCAAATCGAACCCTCGGCGCCCTGCCGGCCGCCCAAACTCATCACTCTGATCCGAGCTAAATCTAATGTCGTTCATATGTCCCCAATGGTAATGCCCGCCCGAAAAGAGGCAAGTAAACTTATCCACA
>CAYPGH010000011.1:0-8946 GCA_964410475.1 uncultured Candidatus Saccharibacteria bacterium | reverse complement strand
ATGCGTGCGATGGTCATGAAAAGCACAAAATCAACAAACGGAAGATATGGTTCAATTTCTTCTAAGGGAGTCTGAAGAAGCATTCCAACGCCAACCTTGTGCGCGCCCTCATTTTTCCATTCTTCAAAGGCTCGCTTCGCCTTCTTTGCATTACCGAATGCTTCAATGTGCCCGATAAGTGTATGAGCGCCTGCCTTGGCGAAAGCAAGTCCCACCGCGTGAGGGTCCGAGACCATTAGGTGAACCTCATACGAGTAATCTTTTGGTAACCTATCTCCCTCCGATGGAAGCCACGTTGTATTCGGTGCAAATATTCCGTCAGCGGCGTCTATATGAAAAAAAGATGCGAACGAGGAATATCGTTCGCTAACTTCGTTAATCTCAGAGAGAGAGTTCGGAACCACGGTGGGGATAATCTCTATCATGCGCCATCTAGCATTTTATGACGCCTCGTGTGCCGTTCAGCGCCGTTATGCGGCGTCTTAAGCCATTTTTGTACGGCCTGTTTCGCTTCTTCTTCTGTCAAGAAACGCCCCGCAAGAGATAGAATATTCGAGTCATTATGTTCGCGAGTAGAGGTAATCATATCGAGCTCTCTCCCGTCTGCATCCGTTTGTTTGCGCGCGGGTTCCCCGTAATAAACAACTGCGCGCACTCCCTTTATACGGTTGGCTGCAAACGCTTCTCCTTGTCCTGATCCCCCCATCACGATCCCACGTCTATGCGTGGGATCTTCAGCGACTTTGCGCGCCACTGCTTGCACAAAAACTGGGTAATCATCGTTCATGTCAAGTGTAAAAGCGCCCATATCTTCTACTTCATATCCGAGCAAGTGAACAAAGGGTCTTAAGATTTCTTTCAAAGGAAACCCGCCATGGTCCGCCGCAAAATATACCTTCATCCCGTTGGAGGCGGATCGCGTTTTCGCTGTTCTATCAGAAATGGTACTACTCGTTTGGTTCGCCCCGTTAGAGACAGGAAGCATAGCTTCCCGTACCGATACTTGTTGTTTAATCTGTATCATAACTACACTTGTGACTTCTTAACATATTGGAATCGTAGCTTCCGCAGTCTCTAACGGGGTTCGCCACGGTGGTTGCAGTATCTTGATTCATGCGACCGAGGCCTCTAACTGGATTCATGATTATAGGTGTTTACTTACTCCGATCACATGTTCAACCAGCGCATACGCATACCCCATTTCATTGTCGTACCATGCGAGAACCTTGACGAGGGTCCCATCCACAACACGCGTCATCGGTAGATCCGCGATGGCTCCATACGGCTGTCCCAAAATATCCGACGATACAAGCGGTTCTTCCGTCACAGCAAATATGCGCTTCCAACGGTCGCTCATCGCCGCTTTTCTTAATATTTCGTTCACTTCTTCAACGCTCGTCGCACGCTTCGGAACAAAAGTAATGTCCACCATAGAACCGGACGGTATGGGTACTCGCACCGCAATGCCGTCAAATTTTCCCCTCAAGCTCGGATGCACGATCGTCGTTGCTTTTGCGGCACCCGTTGACGAAGGAACAAGGTTTGCCGCACCCGCTCTACCTCGGCGAAAATCATCTGGTGCAGGACCGTCGACAATTCCTTGCGAGGTGGTATATGCGTGAGTAGTATTCAGAATAGCACGCTCAACACCAAGCGTCTCATTCAAAATGCCTATTAAAGGCGAGCAGGCGTTCGTAGTGCAAGACGCGTTCGAGGTAATGTTACAGGTGCCAAATTTTTCCTCATTCGCACCGATTAGTATGGTTTCTACCCCCTCGCCTTTTGCGGGAGCTGTGATAACGACGTGCTTAGCGCCCGCGTCTATGTGCGCTTTTGCTTTTCCAGCGTCTGTGAAAAAGCCGGTCGATTCAATAACGATGTCCACGCCCATATCCTTCCATGGAAGTTTTGCGGGTTCGCGCTCCGCCAGAACAGGGATAGTTCTGCCATCTATGACAAGCGCACCGTTCTCAGTCTTGACGGAAAACGGAGCGCGACCATATACCGTGTCGTATTTCAAAAGATACGCGAGATTCTCCGGACTTGTTAGATCGTTCACCGCCACCACTTCCATTTCCTGTCTTCCAAAAGAAGCGCGAAAAAAACCTCGTCCAATCCTGCCAAAACCATTGATAGCTATTCTTGCGGCCATACTCTATATCATCATCCAATGAGAATTTGTAATGAGTCTCGCCCCGTAGGTAGTAAGCTGACCTACCGGGGTCCTCCCAAAACCATTGATAGCTATTTTTGCGTCCATACTCTTCATTGTACAATACGCGCTTCCAGCGTTCGCTGGATCGCTGCTTTAATAAACGCAGAAAAGAGCGGGTGCGGAGAAAGTGGGCGCGCACGCAATTCGGGATGAAACTGTGTACCGAGCATGAACGGATGTTCACTCTTCGGCAACTCTGCGATCTCCATGAGTTTTCCGCCCTGCCAACGTCCCGAGAACACGAGACCCGCTTTCTCAAGCCGCTCGACGTATTCCGGATTCATTTCATAACGATGACGGTGGCGTTCTGATATCTCTTTCTTACCATACGCTTCATAGGCATTCGTCCCCTCCTTCAAAACACACGGATAGGCACCCAAACGCATTGAGCCGCCGTAATCTTTTCTCGCAAGTTTTTCACGCTGATCCGGAAGGATGTCTATCACGGGATGCGGCGTTTTGGGATCTATTTCCGTCGTATTCGCGTTCTTCAATCCTGCGACATTGCGCGCGTACTCGATGACCAGCATTTGGAGCCCATAACAAAGACCAAAATACGGGATTTTGTTCTCGCGCGCGAATTGCGCCGTTTGTATCTTCCCCTCGATACCAGTTTCTCCAAAACCCCCGGGAACAATGATGCCGTCATATTTCCTTAGCGATTCCACGGGTAATGTTCCGTCTTGTATGTCTTTTGAGTTTATCCATTCTATCTCGGGTTTGTACCCAGCATCATAAGCAGAGAATTTTATCGCCTCAATGACAGAGATGTATGCATCAGAAAGTACGAAATCACCGGTATCGAAATACTTGCCAACGATGCCTATTCTCACAGTGCCGTTCCCGTTATGCGCATGTTCGGCAAATTTTTTCCACTCCGAAAGTTCCGCGGGTGGTGCACCTTCTTTCCCAAGCGCTTCAAGGAGAATGTCAGAAAACTTGTCACGTTCGAAATTGATAGGCACATCGTAGATTGATCCAACGTCAGGAGCGGAGATGATGCGCTCCGGCGGCACATTGCACCAAATGGCCAATTTTTCTTTCCGCTTTCTGTCGAGTCTATGCGTGGAACGCGCAATTATGATATCCGGCTGAACGCCGTAAGAATTGAGCATGCGCACGGCATTTTGTGTCGGCTTCGTTTTCATTTCGCCCAATGTACCAGGGACAGGAAGAAATGAGACCATAACAAAAAGAACGTCGGCAGGATTCAGTAAATGCATGACACGCGCGGCTTCAATAAACAAAGCATTTTGAAAATCGCCGATGGTGCCACCTATCTCGATAACCGAAACATCTGATTTACTCGCTTCGGCGGCGCGCTTCAGACGATTGGTTATCTCATCGCGCACGTGCGGTATGGCCTCCACGCACTTTCCATCGTAGCCAAGATTGCGTTCGCGCTCGATGACGGAACGATACACCATCCCACTCGTCATATAGTCGTCGGGGCCAAGATCGCGATCCAGGAAACGCTCATAATTCCCCATGTCCTGATCCGTTTCAAGTCCGCTGTCCAACACGAACACCTCACCATGCTCTATCGGATTCATGGTGCCCGCATCCACATTAAGATACGGATCGACTTTTACTAGATTTACCGAGAGGCCGCGTTCGGTCAACAGCTTTCCGATCGAGGCGGTTGCAATTCCCTTCCCGACGCCCGACATGACGCCTCCGATAACGAAAATGTATTTGTGCTTCTTCATAGATTTTCTTCGCGAGCGGAGCGAGTGGTTAGAAAATCATGATCCAGCACCATTTTGGCATCCTCGCTCATGTGCCTATTGTACGACTTTATTGGGACAGTCTCAACAGTGAGTCTAGAAAACGAGAATGCGTTGTGGTATGCCAAAATGGTGCTGGGTTAACGAGAGTTTAGTCGCTTCGCTCCTTAACTTCGTAAATAACGACGCACGGCCAAGTAGCTGGAAAGAGCACCCAAAGCGACGCCGGAACCCATTATTATGAGGAAAAGGAGGAAAAATGAGCTGGTATAGTAAGTAAAAACATTAAATGTGCCCAAAAAGCGTTCAGATCCGGGTCCGAGCCATAACGTAATGGGATACAGAAAGAGAAGTACGAGAAGACCGCTAACTACTCCATAGAGAATACCTGCCACCATAAAAGGTCCTCTCACATACCAATGTCCCGCTCCTACTAGATTCATGACGCCAATTTCATCGCGCGCCGTGTAAATTGCGAGACGTATCGTATTAAATGCGATGAGGAGAGAGCTAAGAGCAAGAATGAGCGCAACAACGTAACCGACACGCTCCGAGGTTTGAATGATAGTCGTTAGTCGATCAATTGCCGCTTTATTCTGAGAGAAATTTACTTTATCTATTGAGGCACCGACACTATCTCCGAGCGCCTGCCGACTCTCCAAAAAAGTCGCGATGCTTTCATACTGAGATGTCTGCTTCGCGCGAACACCAAGTGAAGCACCCAAAGGATTATCCTCCAACTCATCCAAGGCTTGAATGGTCAGCCGATCGTTCTTATGTCGCTCACGAAACGCCGCAAAAGCCTCTTCGCTAGTAGTATAGGTAACCAATGCAACTTCCGGCAGGGCCTCGAGCGAAGTTTTTATATCCATGACATCCTTCTCAGGAGCATCCGCGAGGAAGTATACTGTCACATCTACGTTCTCAGTGAGTTGTTCGAGTGTTGATTGCAACGCCGCGCCAAATATAACGACGCTAGCGAGAACAAAGAGCGTTATGGTCATTATGAGAACTGCAGCAAGCGAGACAAAACCGTTCCTGATAAAGCCTATGAGGCCGTATCGTGCGATGCGTTTTGCGTTGACCCAGTTACTCATAAAACGTATTTGCCCATTTTATCATCTCGCACGACTCGACCTTGATCCATCACGACGACGCGTCGACCGGCTGAATCGACGACGCTCTTGTTGTGTGTTGCAAGAAGAACGGTTGTACCAAGATCGTTTATCTTCTTCAAAATCTCTACGACATCATGCGTGTTTATCGGATCCAGGTTCCCCGTCGGTTCGTCCGCTATCAAAACATCGGGCTGATTTACGATGGCACGCGCGATAGCGACCCTTTGCTGTTCACCACCGGAGAGTTGCCACGGAAAACTCCACATTTTGTCGGGAAGTCCAACAAGTTCGAGTACATGGGGCACATCGGCTGCGATTTCATCATCACTCTTTCCCGCTACCTCAAGCGCAAACGCGATATTCTCGTAGACGGTTTTTGTAGGCAATAATCGAAAATCTTGAAAAATTGTACCGATGTTGCGCCGCAGTTGCCGTAATTCCACGCTCGATAACCCGTTTATCTCGCGAGAACGGAAATAAATTACTCCTGAAGAGGGTCGGATCTCCGCAAACAGCATCTTGAGAAGAGTAGATTTCCCGGCACCGGAGTGTCCAACGATGGAAACGAACTCACCTGGTTCGACGGTAAGCGTAACGTCCTCGACGGCAGGATATCCGTCTTCGCCATACATTTTTGTAACTTTATCGTAATAAATCATGCCGAAATAGCTTCTAGCTTCTAGCTTCTAGGAAATACATAACGAACACCATTATACCGTGCCTCCACCAGAGTCCAAATTTTTTTCGGTGTCTATGAAGGATTGTATATCTCCTTCGAGAACATTTTCCACGTCACGGCGTTCATGTAGGGTTCGATGGTCTTTGACGAGCTGATATGGATGAAGCACGTATGAGCGTATCTGGCTCCCCCATTCTATTTTCGTAGAAATACCGGTGGAAAGACCTCTCTCTTCCGCCTCACGCGCCTTTTCGCGCACTTCCCACAGCTTTCCTCGGAGCATTTCTAATCCCTTTTCTCTATTCTGTAATTGACTGCGCTCTGACGTAACGTGAACACTAACGCCTGTCGGCTTATGTACAATTCGCACTGCAGTATCACGCTTGTTCACGTTCTGACCTCCGGCACCGCCAGAACGCGCGAACGAGGTGTCGAGATCACTTTCAGGAATATGTGCCTCACCGACATCAGGAAGTCTCGGAAGGACTTCGACGAGTGAAAAGCTGGTCTGCCGCTTACCCGCGGCATTAAAGGGCGACATACGTACAAGTCGATGCACTCCTGCCTCATGCTTGAGCGCTCCATATGCGCCTGTTCCGGATATTTCAAAAGAAACACTGCGATACCCTCCCATCGGATTTCGATTGGATGACAAGAGAGCAGTTTTCCAACCACGTGAGATGGCGTATTTGCCGTACATCTCAAAAAGAATACGTGAGAAATCTTCTGCATCATCACCACCTGCGCCGGATATAACAGTTAGTATTGCATCGCTCTTGTCATATACTCCTGCACCCGCAAGATTTTGCTTTAACTCCTGATATTCCTTAAGTATGGCTTGGGCTTTTTCTTTTTCCGTCCAAAAATCAGACGCTCCCATCGCGGTTTCTATTTCTTGAATGCGCGCTTGAATGGCCTCTTTTTGCATAAAGAACAGTATACCCCGTGAGATAGCGAGCCCGTGAGATAGGTCGCTCGAAATATTCCTAAGAAATCTCCGACTCCAAACACTCCGACCCTGCTATGCCCGTCCGTGATTGGTTATCTCATGGGGTATACCCCGTGAGATAGGTCGCTCGAAATATTCCTAAGAAATCTCCGACTCCAAACACTCCGACCCTGCTATGCCCGTCCGTGATTGGTTATCTCATGGGGTATACCCCCCATCAGACAGAGCGTTCAGAAGTTCTCGCGATTGAGAAGTGCAACACGATACATGGCGAACATGAGAACGATGACCGCTGCATACTGGCTTAGCGCGAGCACTGTGCCATAAAGAAAGTAATCGATGAAAATGGCCGTGAGGGGAAATGCCAGCTCGACAATCGTAGAAATACTCGCCCGAGTATGTTTGAGCCCCCGATAGTAAATCCACAGAGCGACCATGCCGGTTGAAACAGCTATCAAGGCGAGTGTTCCAAACTGGGCTGTAGTTATTTCCGCAAGAGTAGGGGCCGCGCCGAGCGCGAAGACTAATAGAAGTGCTATGGGAACCGTTAGAAGAAATCTAAGGCCGGTTACAAACGTGTGCGAGTGGTTCAGAAGCACGTACCGCGAGAATGCAGTCGAGGCGCCCCACGCAGCCGCGGCAAGAACCGCGTATAAAGCGGCCGTCACATATGCTCCGCCTTCTGCGAAATTTACGATGCCATTCGGGAACGTGACGAAATATCCTGCGACAAGTGCAAGAGCCGCCCATACAAAGTAGTGTTTTGTGATCCTTTCCTTCAGTAAGAGCCACGCGGCGAGGATGGCAAAAATCGGTTGGAGCTTTTGGAGTAGGAATACGACAGAGAATTGGATGAAATTCACTTTGAGAAGCGCCGCCGTGAAAAACAACGTCCCCAGTACTCCCGAAAGCAGAGCGACGATTCCTATCGCACCCCACTCATGTTTCGAGAGTCTTTCGCCCCTCCATGCGCGGAAAAGAAACGGCGAGATTATGATGAGTCCTATCAAGTGCTCGAAAAAGACAATGGTTATTGGCGGCAGATCGAAGAGTGTGCGGCGCAGTATGCCATCCAAACCCCAAAGGATGGCCGCGATGAAAATTAGGAACGGACCCGAGAAAAGTGTTTTCATGAGTGTAATAATTAGACAATAAAAAATCCCCTTAGTTCCTCGGGGTTTGACCTGTCGCAAAATATGCGACACCAGGCTTCCTTCTTTCATCCCGACTATACGGTCGGTCGCGGGATCTAACCGCAGTCGTGCTCCAGTTCTCACCGGAACTCGCGGACTCGCTTGCCCCGTTGGAAGTGCCTAGCGCTTTCCAACTGGGGCGGGCTATACCGCCGATTAGGACTTACACCCAACCCCGAAGGAACATCGTTAGTATACACGATTTTGGAGCCGCCTCCCGGACTCGAACCGGGGACCCATATCTTACGAAGATATTGCTCTACCAACTGAGCTAAGGCGGCATCTCAACGACCGAAAATATAACATATTACTTCGCTTTCTTCGACACACCGATAAAGTGTCGCGCTTCCTGTGCACGTTTACTCACAACCCGATGCTTGCGTCCATTTCCACGATTCAGGGCCGCATAAGTTGGCGTTAGAGAATCACAGTTTGGGCATAATAGTCTAAGATTACTTTCAGCGTTATTACGCCAATTGCCATCTACGTGATCAGCGACGAGCGGAACCAGCCCCGTTGTAGAATTTACCTGCGACCATCCACACAGACAGCATTTATTACCATATTTCCTTCGGAGATATTTCTTGATATGGCTGGATACTATTCCCAACTTTTGAAGACCGTGTTCCTGTCCTGCTTTCCATCTCTCAATATACTGCAAGTACTCGTACTCATGCTGACACACATTGCTACAGTACTTATAACTCGCACCCGCAGGTTCTTTGCCGCATGTCAGACACGGCGTCCTTGGCTTTTTTGGATTAACCACCCAAGTATCATACCATACTCATATTATAAGAATGGTCCGCAGTTGCGGTGAACGGGGAAAATTTGAGTTTGATTCTTGAGTCTCTATTAAAACACGCTCGAACCTATTTTAGCCAGCACTGCGACTAACTCACACGCGCCGAGCGCGTGGTAGCTTTGATCAAAACAGTACGCTCCGATCTCCCGAATCCCGCCACGCGCGGAGTACCGCGCGTGGCGGGATTTCTTTGAGTTTGATACTTGAGTCTCTATTGTACTCCGCTCGAACCTACTTTAGCAAAAATCTCGATTGATTCC
>CAYPGH010000010.1:4660-12759 GCA_964410475.1 uncultured Candidatus Saccharibacteria bacterium | reverse complement strand
GTTGCGATTCTTTCTTTTGCACGGGGAGAACCTGTGAAAATAATAGCGGCGCATCGCGTCACTCTGCCTTTTGAGGAACGGACACAGGAAGCCACAGCTACCGGCGTCATTTCTGCGCTCGCTGAAAGTGCGGAGAAGGCGCTTGCGGCCGCCCGCACTCTCGGGTTCGGTCCTGTACAAAGTACGCATGCCATCATACATGCTCCGTGGGTGCGTTCAAAAACAGTCAGTGCCGTAAAGGAATTTCCCAGTGACCAAAAAGTAAACGCCGAAGAGATTGCTGTGCTCGCGAAAGAAGCGCTTGCAGGAGAAAAAGAATTTAATCACCAAGACCTCATTGAGGCCAACGTTGTTCGCGTAGAGCTCAATGGATACCCAACTGCGAATCCGAATGGTAAGTATGCGCATGTAATATTTGCGTCGGCACTCGTTTCCGAATGCCAGTCGCGCATAAGAAACGCGGTGCAGGAAACACTCGTAAAAGTATTTTCTTTGCAGCCGAAACTCCATTCCGGTACAAATGCACTTCTGACTCTTCTGCGCGAGCGTTCCACTTCGCACACGAATTATTTAATCATCGATATGGCGGACGAAGCGACCAGCTTAATCTCCGTACATAAAGGTACTCCTATAGCCCATGTTCTCGTACCAGAAGGAACACGTACCATACTAAAGCGAGTCGCGGGAAAAGGAATGCCGGAGGAAGCATCGACCCTCATGCACATGCTTGCGCGCAATCACTGCGAAGATTCGTCGTGTGAGGAACTCAAAGCAAATATGGCGCGCACTGAACAGGAATTAGTTCGAGTGTTCGGAGAATCGTTCAGTAATCTCGCGGCGCCTCAAAAGCTTCCGAATACACTTGTATTGGTGGCAGATTCCAGCATGACGGAATGGCTCTCTCTTTTCTTCTCTCGTATCGACTTTACGCAATTTACACTTACGACACAACCTTTTTCCGTGGAAATCCTGACCCCGGAAGAACTCCAACACTTTGTGGTGTTCAATGATCCAAAGAAAAACTCGGATCTCGGACTTCTCGTGTCTTCCTCTTTTATCGAAAGTAATCTCGCGGGTGGACGGTAATAAGTAGGTCTTTTTGTGCATAACATACGAACACGATATGCATCCGTCTTCCACAGGGTTGTCCTTTTATTGACATTGACCGCAAGGTATAATCTATAAGCAATGGCAAAAGATTATTTTCAAGACATTCTGCCACCTCAGACGCCTTCAACTTCGCCTTCGACGCGGAAGACAGAAGGATTTTCTGAGGAGCATACCAACGACACTACTGTGGCTTCGCAGAATGAACCTGGTGGTTTTGAGGATGCTCCAGCTCCGAGCGGTCGCTCGATACGCAATATATCAGTTTCCCCACGTCCGCCTCGGCGTTTACTCGGGAGTGAGCGGGAAATTCCGGGAGTACCGCCACGTCCGACACGACGTTTTTTCTCACCCAGGATATGGATGTGGATTATTGCAGTACTCGCAATTCTTGTTCTCGGAACAATACTTCTTGTCGCATTACGACCGACCACCGTCAACGTCGTACCCCGTTCGCACGCTGTTGTTTTTGACTCATTCCTACAATTCAATGCGTATCCCGCGACAGAAGCATCGGTTGGATCTCTCCCGTACTCTGTCGAGACGGTCACTCTTGAAGACTCTGCAGTTGTCCCAAGCAATGGAACGGAATATGTAGAGACAAAGGCAAGCGGCACCATCATCGTCTCAAATAACTACTCTTCGGAATCTGTACGACTCATACCCAACACGAGATTCGAAACTCCCGACGGTCTCATCTTCCGTACATCTTCTCAAGTCTTTGTCCCTGGAAAGAAAGGTGGGAAGCCGGGTGAAGTGCAAATTAAAGTGGTAGCTGATAAAGCGGGTGAGGCATACAACATCGGACCAATCAGCCGTTTTACACTTCCCGGACTTATTACAACGCCTGCAATGCATGCCGATGTTTACGCGCGCTCCACAGACACTATGACTGGTGGCGCCTTAGGAGATCGTCCTGCAGTTACCCCTGGGACTCTTGAATCTGCACGCGCAGAGATACGCGCGCGTCTTGAGACCCAAGCGCGCGCGGCGGTAGATCTTCGAACAAATGAACAAACCGTGGCACTCGCAGACCTCATGCGCATAACCTACACTACACAGCCGAATACAGAGGAAGCGGGAGGTAATGTGCGCATCCGTGAAATCGCACGCGTAGAGATACCGGTATTTCCTGCTAGTTCATTCGCGCAAACAGTTTCTCGCAGTGTTTCGGCAGATGCAGAGGATGGAGCCGTTATGCTCAACGGGGCTGGTGCCTTGACAGCTCGCTTGGTGGCAACGGATACAGATTTCGTACTTGGTACGGATCCTTTCGGATTTACGCTCTCGGGTATGGCTCAACTTGTATGGAAGGTGGATTCCGAAGCTCTCACAAGCGCGCTTGCTGGGCGTAATGAATCGGCATTTCAGACCATAGTTGCAACATTTCCCGGCATCGAAGAGGCAAGCGCCCGCATACAGCCATTCTGGAAAAAGGCATTTCCTGTAGATCCAACGGAGATTCATACGCGCATTGAAGAGCCTGTCTTGCCAGGCGCTTGACCCGCACACTAAGATTGGCTTGGTGTTTTATTGCCCGTAACAGCGTTAGATAACAAAAGAACTATTTTTACTGGCGACGTAGAGCGAGCAAAATGCAAAAGCGCGCTTTTGCACTTTCGAGCTGAGGAGCCAGAAACCGGCGCAAACGTCCTGCGCTCTCTGGCGCAGGGAGTGTATTCCGACCCGCAGGGTTTAACGCCCTGAGGTGTCGGAATGAGCCGGTTTACAGTACACAACAACGAATGTCAGCGAATATCGGGAAACACAATCGCAATGAAGCCAAGGTTAGTGTGCGGGCTTGACCTCTGTATGCGAAGATGCTATTTTAATCGAGCAGACTCATCACTCGACACTATCCTGTGAAGTTTAATTTGTACGTTGTTTTTGGTGTTTCGCATAACTTCGGCTCGAAGATGAGCCGTCTGTCATAAAGTTTGTGATGCAGGATATGACAGAACCGAAAGTTGTTGAAGGAGTTGTCGATGAGGCTCTCCCGAATACACTTTTTCGGGTAAAGGTGGGGGGAGATAAAGAGAGCACTCTTGCGTATCTAGCAGGCAAGATGCGTCTGCATCGAATAAAAGTTCTTGTAGGCGATCGTGTGGTGGTACAGCTAGATCCGTATGGCGGGAGGGCGCGTATTACGAAAAGACTATAAACAGTTAACTGTGGACTGTCCCTATGAAGGTTAAAGCGTCAGTTAAGAAAATTTGTGTTCGTTGCCGTTCGGTAAAACGTCGCGGTCGTCTTTGGGTCGTTTGTACGAATCCACGACATAAACAGAGACAAGGATAGTAGAAAATTAAGGAGCGCAGCGACTATAATTTTCACTATCCAGCCCCAGTTTCAGCAGTTATTTATTTCCCAAATCAATAAACGTATGATACTATCGCACACCATGCACTATTATAAATTGGCACGGAAACTGGGGCTGGATGTAAGAGCTTCTAAGCTCGCTTTTGCTCGCTAAGAATCTCTAACATGCGCATCGCAGGAGTAACAATACCGGAAAATAAGAACTTGGAGATAGCTCTCACCGTCGTATACGGTATGGGACGACCTCGTGCGCGTGCTGTACTTTCCTCTCTTGGTATCAAACATGAGAAGCGTACGAACGATCTTTCTGCAAAAGAAGAGGGTGCCTTGCGCGAAGCAGTGGAGAAGTTCCCATTGGAAGGCGAGCTACGTCGTCGGATAAGCTCGAACATTCGACGTTTGAAGGATATCAAAGTGTACCGAGGAACGCGGCATGCAAAGCGTCTCCCTGCGCGAGGTCAGAGAACAAAGACGAATTCTCGCACAGTCCGTGGTAACGTTCGCAAAACCATGACCTCCGGTAGACGTAAGCTTGAGAAAACTTGATATGCGAAGCTTATCAAGTTTTCGGAATCCCGCCTCAATTTCAGCAGTTATTTATTTAAGAAATCAATAAACGTATGATAATCTCGCATATCACGAATCACCATAAATTAGCACCAAAATTGGGGCGGGATGGCGATTTTTATTGTCGCTACGCTCTGTAAAAATCAGCCATGGGAAAAAAACGAATAATAAGAAAAAGCGGCGGTACTGTAGATCAGGGGCTCAAATCTCGTGCGCTACAACGTGTCGCAAAGAGAAATATGATAACAGGGACGCTACATATTCACGCGACTTACAACAACACTAAAGTGTTGCTTGCCGACAAAGTAGGTAATACCGTGGCGTGGTCCACATCTGGCTCTCTGGGATTTTCGGGCGCCAAGAAGGGCACACCTTTTGCCGCCGCGAAAGTTGGTGAGCTTATAGGCGATAAAGCAAACATCATTGGCGTGAAAGAAGTTGATGTTGTCATTCGTGGAGTTGGCGCGGGACGCGAATCGGCTTTGCGAGCGTTTGCCGGGAAAGGAATTGAGGTTTCTCGTATTGTCGACGATACCCCCGTTCCTCATAATGGACCGCGACCTCCTAAGCCACGTCGTGTTTAGAAATTGTTATGAGCGAAGCGAATTACAAATTCTTAACCCCATGAGATAACAGCGTACGAACAATCACTATGGCTCGATATACTAACTTACAATCCCGGTACCTCTCAATACCCAAGAGTTCTTATCTCACGGGGTGTAAGTTGTTTCTAAACTCACTTACGCTCGTTAAGAAAAACTAACATGTTGCTGATTAAATCAAAATATAAAATTGCAAAACGCCTTGGTGGCGGCATTTTCGAACAGACGCAGACGCAGAAATTTGCACTCTCTGAAGTGCGTGCCAAGCGCCCTTCGCGTGGTAGGCGCGGAGCATCGGATTACAGTCGCCAGCTTCTCGAGAAACAACGTCTGCGATTTACTTATGGGCTTAAAGAACGCGAATTGAGTAACTATGCAAAGAAGGCATATATGACAGAAGATCCGGCCGGTACGCTCCATGCCATGCTAGAGATGCGCGCTGATAGCGTCGTCTATCGCGCGGGGCTTGCCTCTACGCGTCGAGCCGCCCGCCAGATGGTCTCTCACGGTCACATCGTAATAAACGGGACACGCACTACTATTCCATCACATCGGGTCAAAAAGGGCGACATACTCACTGTCCGAGAGGGTAGCAAGCAGAGCCCTCTTTTTGGCCACCTAGCCGAAGGAGAGGAGAAGCTACGTGCCATTCCGCAATGGATGTCGGTTGATCCTGCACTCATGAAAGTAGAGATACTTAGGGAACCCGTATATGGAGCATCCGAGACAACGATTGATTACAAGACTGTATTTGAGTTCTACAGCAGATAGTAGAAAAATAAGGAGCGAAGCGACTATATTTTTCACTATCCAGCCCCAATTTCAGCAGTTATTTATTTTCGAAATCAACAAACGTATGATACACTCGTCTATCTTACATTCTTATAAATCAGCGCGAAAATTGGGGCTGGATGTAAGAGCTTCTAAACTCATTATCATTCGTTAAGAATCTCTAACATGTCCGATTATCACATTGCACTTCCTTCAAAACCACGCGCTGTCTCAGAGACCGAACAGAGCGGTACCTATGAAATCAACGGACTTTACCCTGGCTACGGTTATACGTTAGGAAATTCACTGCGTCGCATCATTCTATCGTCTTTGCCTGGTGCCGCTATAACACATGTCAAGATACCCAGTATTTCGCATGAATTTTCTGCTATCGAGGGCGTGAAAGAAGACGCCGTAACCATGCTCCTCAATATCCGCAGAATACGACTTAAAATTCTTACTGATGAACCGCAGACCATAACGCTCTCGGTTAAAGGACCACGCTCAGTGACAGCCGCGGACTTCAAAGTACCTGGCCAGGCGGAGATACTGAATCCCGAACAGCACATTGCAGATATTACGGGAAAAACATCTCTCGAACTTGAATTGCGCGCGGAGCGTGGTTTAGGTTATGTACCGAAAGAAGCGCATCAAAAAGAGCGCGTGGATATCGGCACTATCGCACTTGACGCAATTTTCTCTCCGATACGCCGCGTCAATTATGAAGTCGAAAATATGCGTGTCGGTGATCGTACAGATTTCAACCGCTTGCATATGTTTATTGAAACAGATGGCACCATCACACCCCGAGAAGCTCTGGAACATTCCATCGAAACGATGATTCATCAGCTCCGTGCCATTGTCGGCTTTAAAGAAGAAGAAGCGCTCGAAGAAGCGGATACAGTCAGCGCGGAACATGCAAAGGGTAGTGCTCGCGAAGAGAGGGGTATTGCACCCGATTCCGAAATCCTCAAGACACGTATTACGGAGCTAAAAATACCTCAGCGTGTTGAAGAAGCGCTTGACGAAGCCTCTATCCGGACCGTTGGCGGCCTTGTGCGAAAACGCGAGGATGACCTTCTCGCCATAGAAGGATTGGGTCAGAAGGGTTTGCAGGATATAAAGCGCGCACTTTCTAATCTCGGATTGACTTTGCGTCAGTAAGGTTTTTCTTACGAGTGACGTGAATTAGAAACAACCTTACCCAGCACCAATTTCAGCAATCATTTATTTACGAAATTAATAAACGTATGATAATCTCAACAATCACGAAACAATATAAATCTGCACTAAAATTGGTGCTGGGTGTAAAAGCTTCTAAGCTCCCTATACTCGCTAAGAATCTCTAACATGCGACACGGAAACAAGATCAAGAAGTTCGGAAGAGTAAAGAATCAGCGCACGGCACTTATGCGCTCTCTTGCGCGCTCGCTCGTTCTTGAGGAAGGTATTGTTACAACAACCGCCAAAGCAAAGGCACTTCGTCCTTTTGTTGAGCGACTTATAACCGCATCGAAACGAGGTACGATAACCTCGCGGCGTATTGTGGGTAGTCGATTGGGCAGCGCCCCAGATGTAGTTAAAAAGCTTCATGAGACTCTCGCGCTCCGTTACGAAAAACGCTCTGGTGGTTATATGCGCATCGTGCGCTTGGGTCGGGTAGGGAAGCGTGTCGGTGATATGTCGCGCATCGAATTGATAAAATAACGTATGACGCAGGAATATAACATCGATGCTTCAGGAAGAACGCTCGGACGAGTTGCGTCTGAAGCTGCGAAGGCGCTTATGGGCAAGACGACCGTGGATTACACGCCGAACAAACGTTCCGATGTAAAGGTGAGTATCAGCAATGTTTCGAAACTTTACATGCGAGAGCGGAAGCGGATGCAGAAAAAGTACACGACGTATTCCGGGTATCCGAGTGGCCTGAAAAAAGAGTCATACACTTCACTAAAAACTAGAAAAGGAGCTGGAGAACCTCTGCGTCTCGCAATCAAGCGAATGCTCCCGAGAAACACGATGCTTACCGAGAGAATGAAGAATTTGGTAATAAAAGAGTAGTAAAAGAACAATAAGTCATAAGATTATATGAGCGCAAAGGCACAGACATACACAGAAGCAGTAGGGCGACGGAAGACCGCGACGGCACGCGTGCGGATAGAGGCTGCAAAAAGCGCCTCGATGACAGTTAATGGGATGACTGCGGAGGAGTATTTTCCTCTTCAGGCAATGGTAAAAACCGCGTACGCACCGATGCAGGTTCTTGGTTCGACATACGCCGTATCGGCTAAGGTGCGAGGAGGCGGACACAAGGCGCAAGCTGAGGCTGTACGGATGGGGCTTTCCCGTGCCATTTCCGAGATTGTTCCCGAGCAGAGAAAAGACCTCAAAGTTCTCGGTTATTTGAAGCGCGATCCGCGCGCGAAGGAGCGCAAGAAATTTGGTCTCAAGGCGGCTCGCCGCGCCCCGCAGTGGTCTAAACGCTAGTTTCAACCATTAAGAGATCGTCCGCGCATAAGCACTGGCCAAGTCGGGTTTCTCAAGGTAACGAGCGGTCATACAAACTATAGTTTTTAGGAATCATTTCTGTTATAATCCCCGCGCATGGTTTCGCACGACGACAAAGAAAATCGTACGGGTGAGCACGAAATTGAATTCGATATTGAACCCGAAGGGGATCTCGGTGGCATAAGTGCTGTACAAGAGAAATTGAAGAAATTAAAAGCAGAACTC
>CAYPGH010000010.1:1860-4560 GCA_964410475.1 uncultured Candidatus Saccharibacteria bacterium | reverse complement strand
TCTCGGTGGCATAAGTGCTGTACAAGAGAAATTGAAGAAATTAAAAGCAGAACTCACCAAAATAAAGAAAGAGCGCCAAGAATATCTGGACGGTTGGCAGAGGTGCAAAGCTGATTCCATCAACGCTAGAAAAGATAGTGAGGCTCGCGCGATGCGTAGTGCCGAACTCCTTCGGGAGTCTCTCGTACACGACATTATTCCTGCATTGGATAGTTTTGATATGGCTGCAGGAAGCGAAGCATGGGCCGAAGTTTCTGATGGTTGGCGAAGCGGAATGGAGTACGTGCGAAATCAACTTATAGATGCGCTCAAAAGTCATGACATCAAACGATTCGGGAAAGTCGGCGAGGCGTTTGAACCGACTCTGCATGAGGCCGTGGAGGAACGCGACGATATAGCGGGAGAGCCGGGTACTATCGTTCGCGTACTTCGATATGGATACCGCACGAATGAAAGAGTCTTGCGTCCAGCGCAAATCGTATTAAAATCCTCTCGCGACAACTAGATTATTCCTAATCACAAAAATAAGCATATGTCAAAAATCCTTGGAATTGACTTAGGGACAACGAACTCCGCGATAGCAATAGTTACAGGGGGTGAACCACAGATAGTCGAAAACGCTGAAGGTGCGCGCACCACACCTTCTGTGGTCGCTATTTCTAAGACGGGAGAGCGATTGGTAGGGCTTCTAGCAAGACGGCAGGCAGTTACAAATCCTAAAAACACCGTCTACCAAATAAAGCGTTTTATCGGACATTCATTTGATGAACCGGCAGTGAAAAAAGATCGTGAGTCGGTACCGTTCGAGATGCGCAAAGCAGACGGCGGTATTGAAGTACAGATGGGAGAGAAATGGCATCGGCCGGAAGAGATTTCCGCCATGATCCTTCAGAAGCTTAAACGAGACGCTGAGACGAAACTTGGTGAGCCTATTACAGAGGCCGTCATAACCGTGCCCGCATATTTCAACGATTCCCAACGGCAAGCGACGAAGGACGCCGGGAAAATAGCGGGTCTTGATGTGAAGCGCATCATCAACGAACCAACCGCGGCGGCTCTAGCGTATGGTTTCAACAAGAAAAAGGAGGAGAAAATCGCTGTATTCGATTTTGGCGGCGGCACCTTCGATATCTCTGTTCTTGAAGTAGGAGATGACGTCATCGAAGTACGCTCGACCGATGGCGACGCGCATCTAGGAGGTAAAGATGTGGACCAGCGCGTAATGACCTGGCTTGCAGACGAATTCAAAAAAGAGTCAGGCATTGATGTTCGAAATGACCCTCTAGCACGCCAGCGTCTTGATGAGGCAGCGGAGAAAGCGAAAATTGAACTTTCGACTGCGGTTGAAACGGAAGTCAACATACCGTTTATTACGTCTGACACCTCTGGTCCTCGGCATCTACTTATCAAACTGACACGCGCAAAACTCGAAGAACTCGCGAATGAATTCGTCGAGCGCGCAATGACCATCACAAAACGGGCGATAGAGGCCTCACCTTTTAAGGTCGGTGACATAAATGAATTGATACTGGTTGGCGGCCAGACTCGCATGCCGGCCATCCAGCAGGCCGTAGAAAAGTACTTCGGAAAGAAACCGCACATGGGAGTTAATCCCGACGAAGTAGTGGCGATCGGTGCGGCGATTCAAGGTGGTATCTTGCAGGGCGACGTCAAGGACGTACTTCTTCTGGATGTTATCCCTTTGAGTCTTGGAATCGAGACATTAGGAGGTGTTGCAACTAAGGTTATTGAACGCAACACGACCATTCCAACATCACGTTCGCAAGTGTTCTCCACGGCATCCGACAACCAACCGTCGGTCGAGATTCACGTTGTGCAGGGCGAGCGGCCTATGGCGGCAGACAACAAAACACTCGGTCGTTTTAACCTGGATGGCATTCCACCGGCTCCGCGAGGTATGCCGCAAGTAGAGGTGAGTTTTGATCTAGACGCCGACGGTATCCTCTCGGTGAAAGCGCGTGACAAAACGAGCGGCAAAGAGCAGTCCATAAGAATAGAGGCTCGCTCCAGTCTCTCCGACGCAGAGGTAGAGAAGATGCGCACGGATGCCGAATCACATGCCGAAGAGGACAAGAAAAAGAAGGAGATCGTGGAAGCGCAGAATGCGGCCGACCAGCTCGTATACGCCGCCGAAAAAGCACTCAAAGAACACGGTGACAAAGTAAGTGAAGACATAAAAAAGAACGTGCATGAGAAGATAGATACCTTGAAGACAACGCGTAATGGTACTGATGCCAGCGCTATCAAATCGGCGGCAGAGGCCCTCTCAGGCGCGATTAGCGCTATAGGAGAGGCGATGAGTCAATCCGCCCAAGGCGGACCCTCCTCCGGAGGGCAGCAACCGCCGCAGGAGCCGCAGAAGGAAGAAGGGGGTGAAAACACCCCAAAAGGCTGAGATACTAAGTAACAGTCGTAAACTCGGCGAACTCCATCGCAGACAGGGCTAGAGAGTCTTTTTAAGAATGAAGCATCTCTTCTCGTTTTGGTAAATAAGGTAACGGTGAATTCATCTGTCACTCTTATTACCATAAGAAATGACGCAAGGACGTCCAAGCCTTTTTTAATTTATTGGATTATAATGAATTGAATGGCGCAAAAAAGTACAGGAAAGGTGCGCGATGTCCTTAGTGACTATTGGAAGCACACGAAACGATACCCGTTTCTTGTAGGGGCTCTTCT
>CAYPGH010000010.1:0-1760 GCA_964410475.1 uncultured Candidatus Saccharibacteria bacterium | reverse complement strand
TTAGTGACTATTGGAAGCACACGAAACGATACCCGTTTCTTGTAGGGGCTCTTCTGTGCACCGGAATCGTGATACAGGCGGCAGTCGTTATAGCACCGCTTTATCTAAAGGAATTCGTGGACATTATCGCTAGTACAAACCCGGCAGAATCAACGCCGCGCCTTACTATAGTTTTGGGATTCTTCTCCTTTTTTGCCTTTATGGCCTGGGGATTACGGCGCGTTCAGTTCTATTTTATCGCTCTTCTTGAAACGCGCGTAATGGCCGATCTCAACGCATCATCCTTCGCTTACATCATCAACCACTCGTACCATTTCTTCGTCTCCAATTTTGTTGGCTCACTTGTACGACGGGTAACCCGCTACGCAAAATCCTATGAAAGTATCGTGGATGCCGTTGTTTTCCAATTGTATCCCGTACTGTTGCTCGCGGTCGGTATCGTATATGTTCTCTTTTCGCGTAATCCGATTCTGGGCGCAGGACTTCTGATATGGCTCATAGTTTTCACAACGCTTCAGTTGATACTCATTCGCACCATCCATCCGTATCGTCTAAAGGCCGCGGGAGAGGACAGTAAAATGACAGGAGTTCTTTCCGACTCACTTTCAAATCAGGCGACCGTTACTCTTTTCTCCGGCGTACCGTATGAACGTCAACGATTTGCGGGAGCAGTAGAACGGCTTAAAACAGCGCAGTATCGTGCGTGGAAATATGACGACAATATCTGGGCTGTGCAGGGGTTTCTTATCGTTTTCGTCAATGCCGCGCTCCTCTTCATTGCGCTGGCACTTTGGAAACGCGGTTTGCTTACTGTCGGAGATTTCATCCTTATCCAAGCGTACCTATTAACCCTATTTGAACGTCTTGTACAAGCGGGACGCGAGATGCGGCATGTTTTTAACGCCGTTGCGGAGGCGACGGAAATGGCGGAGGTTCTGCGCATCCCGCACGAGGTTCGGGATGCGCCCGGTGCCTTACCTCTTGTGGTGGGGAAGGGAGAAATACGGTTTAGAGATGTTACGTTCAATTACCAAGAAGGCAATGTGGCACTCCAAAAATTTAATCTACATATCACGGGAGGGGAGCGGGTAGCGTTCGTAGGGCCGTCGGGCGCAGGAAAAACGACGGTAACGAAACTCCTTCTGCGTTTCTACGATGTGAATGATGGAAATATTGAGATAGACGGGTACGATATAGCAAATGTCACACTCGAAAGTTTGCGAGAAGCAATAGCATTCGTTCCGCAAGACCCCGTTCTTTTCCACAGAAGTCTCTTAGAGAATATCCGTTATGGGCGTCGAGATGCGACGGAGAACGAGGTTATTGAGGCGGCAAAAAAAGCGCACTGCCACGAATTCATCACGACCTTGCCGAAGGGGTATGGCACGTTCGTCGGCGAGCGTGGCGTCAAACTCTCCGGCGGGGAGCGCCAGCGCATAGCAATCGCCCGTGCAATCCTGAAGAATGCGCCCATACTGGTTTTGGACGAAGCAACTTCGAGTCTAGATTCAGAATCAGAAGCGCTTATTCAGGATGCACTCGAGACTCTCATGAAGGGAAAGACGGTCATCGTTATAGCACACCGCCTTTCCACCGTTATGAAAATGGATAGGATTATTGTCTTGGAAGATGGTCGTATAACTGCGGACGGTCGTCATGAGGAACTTATAACGCAGGATGGACGCTACAGGACACTGTGGAATATACAAGCCGGAGGGTTTTTGCCCGACAACTAACATTGACACAGTGTTTCCATTACC
>CAYPGH010000009.1:0-13765 GCA_964410475.1 uncultured Candidatus Saccharibacteria bacterium | reverse complement strand
TTGAGAAAGTAATACGGCTTGCGACGCTCGAAATAAATCCCGAAAAGCTCGTTATCGGTGTGCCGACGTATGGTTATGAGTACGATATGTTTGAAGCACTCGACGGAAGCGGCGAAATCAACTACTCCAGACTGTGGTCGTTCAATCCGAAATATGCACTTGATGTTGCCCAGAAGCTCGGCATAGAGCCGACTCGAAACTCTACCGGTGAAATGTTTCTTGTCTATCCGGCATCGAAATCAATCGATCCGGCAATTCCCTTGCCGTTTGCGACCCGCGTTATGTCATGGAGTGACGCCGAAGCAATACGACAGAAATCCGAACTCGCAAGTAAACTCGGCGTACGAGGAATAGCGGTCTTTAAAATAGACGATGGTCAAGATCAGGGTCTTTGGAGTGTCTTGGCAATGCATAAAAAAAGTACACCGCGTCCGGAAGACGGTATGGTAGCGGGTGCATCTCAAGCGAGTCCGGCGGCGGCTCCTTCCGTAGCATCAGCGCTTTCCATACCTTCGCGCGACCTCGAGTTTGGTATGAGAAATGAGGATACTCGTGTATTGCAAAAACTTCTTAACGCGTACGGATTTACCGTTTCTGCATCGGGGGGTGGTTCTCCCGGAAACGAAACTACCTATTTCGGTCCGGCGACCCGCACAGCCGTTGCCGCATTCCAAAAAGCGCACGACATAGCGCCGGCGCGCGGCTACTTCGGCCCTATCACGCGCAGGGTTTTGCAACAACTCCGGTCATCTTAAAAAGACTTCAACAACGGCACGACTCTCTTAATAATGCCCGATATTTATGCGTGGGTATGATATGATTTCTGCGTGGATTTGTTCACTGAAATAAGCATCCTTGTCACAGTCGCCGCAGGGGTCGCGGTCGTGATGCGCGTTCTGCATCAGCCGCTCATCATCGGCCACATCATCACGGGCCTCATTGTGGGGCCCTCTTTACTGAACCTCATACATTCGGAGGAAACCATCGTTCTTCTGGGGCAGTTTGGTATCGCCATCCTTCTTTTTACTGTTGGTCTACATTTGAGTCCTGATATCATCCGGCAATTCGGGCGCGTGTCGTTCATGACGGGTATCGGGCAGGTTACTTTCACCACGTTTGTAGGATACATAATCAGTACCGCGCTCGGATTCCCACCTCTCACTGCGTTTTATGTATCCGTCGCGCTTGCGTTCTCGAGCACCATTATCATCCTGAAGCTCATCGCTGATAAGGGAGATCTCGAAGTACTTTATGCCAAAATAGCCATTGGCTTTCTTCTAGTTCAGGACTTTATCGCCGTTCTGCTCCTTCTCGGAATCCCGCTTTTTACAGCTGGCGGTTCTTCGGCGGGTACTTTTGTGAGATTTATCTTTACGGGTATCGCGCTCATCGCGTTCGTAGCATTCGCGTCGCAATTTTTCGTATCGAAAGCAAATAGATTTCTCTCAACGTCACAAGAATTTCTGTTCCTGTTTGCCCTTACCTGGGGAATGGGCATTGCCGCCCTCTTCCATTTTTTCGGATTTTCACTCGAGAGCGGTGCTTTGATAGCGGGTGTCGCACTTGCCTCACTTCCGGCGCGTCACGAAATCAGCGCGCGCCTTACTCCTCTGCGAGACTTCTTCATCGTTATGTTCTTTATTTTTCTCGGTGCCCAAATGCAATTCGGAGATGTTTTGAATCTTCTTCCTGCGGCGATTGTTCTCTCCGCACTGGTCTTGATTGGGAATCCACTTATCCTTATGGCGCTCATGGGATGGCTCGGCTATCGCAGGAAAACGAGTCTCCAGACGGGCTTTACAGTGGCGCAAATCAGCGAATTCTCCCTCATTTTGGTGGCGCTCGGAGTTTCACTCGGACACGTCAAACCCGAGGTGCTCTCGCTTGTTACATTGGTCGGCCTTGTGACCATTTTTGGTTCCACGTATCTCGTGCTGTACTCCGATACTATTTATCGCGTACTTGCGCCGTATCTCGGGCTTTTCGAACGCGCTGGTGCGCGCGAATCACAGCCACATCAGAAACGTTACCCAATTGTGCTTTTCGGATGCGGACGGCTTGGGTATGATTTTTTAGAGACGTTCTCTGCCGCAGGTAAAGATTTTCTCGTCGTTGAATATGATCCGACGATCAACGCTGATCTTGAGAGGAGGGGTATAGTGCATGAATTTGGCGATGCGGGCGATGTGGATTTTCTCGAATCACTCGAACTATCGGGTACGGAACTTGTCATTTCTACCATTCCCGACTCCGAAACCAATCTCCTCATTCATCGTGCTGTTAAGGCGAAGAGTCCGGGTGCGATTGTTATGGTGCTCGCGCACAGAATAAAGGACGCGCTTTCGCACTATGACGAAGGTGTCGATTACGTCATTTTGCCGCATTTCTTGGGAGGCAAGTACGCGGCGGAGCTTGTCGTAAAATTCAAAGACAAGAAATCACACTACAAAAAACTCCGTCGAGAGCACATCGAGAGTCTCAAATTGCGTATAGCGCTCGGACATGAGCATCCTTCCCCGGCACCTGTTAGGATATGACGCCGAAATTCATGAATATTGCAATAATCCATTGGGGGTATCCGCCAATAATCTGGGGAGTTGAGACAAGAGGGGATTTCCGAAAGTCGATTCCACAAGCGTATTCTGTTAATTTCGGATAGAATAGAATCATGCAAGAAGGTAGCTGGTGGATAAGCGCCAAGATATATGAGCTCTATGTAGATAAATTCGCCGGCGATTTCAAGGGGCTGACCAGGCACCTTGATCACTTTGAACATCTCGGCGTCAACGCTCTACATCTTCTTCCGTTCTATCCGTCGCCGATGGTGGACGACGGCTATGATGTATCGGATTATCGGGGCGTGCGGGCGGAGCTGGGAACGCTGGAAGATTTTGCCGCATTCGTCGAGGCGGCACATGCGCGCGGCATCAAGGTAATGATCGATTTGGTCACCAATCATACATCGAGTCAGCATCACTGGTTTATCACGGCGCATGCGTCCAAGCACAATTCCAAGCGCGATTACTATATTTGGAGCGAGACAGGAAACGAGTTAAAGAACGCCATCAACGCATTTCCCGATTTCAAGCCGTCCAATTGGGTATGGAACGAAGCGACCAAAGATTACTACTACGCGACCTTTTATCCAGAACAGCCAGACTTGAATTGGGACAATCCGAACGTTTTGAAGGAGATACTCATGCGCATAAGTTTCTGGGCAGACAAAGGCGTTGATGGATTTCGCCTTGACGCGATACCGTTCCTCGTCGAGCGCGAAGGAACAACATCCGTCGGTTTGCCTGAAACGCACCACATTATCAAGCACATTCGCCGACACTTGGATGAAAAGCACGGTGGGAACATCGCTTTATTAGCCGAAGTCGGTGACAGTGCGGAAGCGGCGCGCGCGTATTTCGGCGACGGCGATGAGTGCCACATGATTTACCATTTTCCTCTTGCGGCGAAGATGTTGCTTGCGCTCGCGCGCCGAGACCGCCGCATTGTCGAAGAAGAGACGCGTCTTCTGCTCGATGTTCCGTTTCCATGCCGGTGGGCGCTTTTCTTGCGCAATCACGATGAAATATCTATGGTCGGGCTTTCGGAAGACGAGCGAGTCGAACTGCTTGATTTTTTGGACCCCGAACGCCGCTACGCGTTCAGCAAGGGAACAACCGCGGCAATGCGGCTGGGGAGCATCTTTGCGCGCG
The DNA here is from genome assembly GCA_964410475.1 of uncultured Candidatus Saccharibacteria bacterium. Lineage (GTDB taxonomy): Bacteria > Patescibacteriota > Minisyncoccia > Phycocordibacterales > UBA2100 > UBA10103. Next base: position 10,058 of record CAYPGH010000009.1, on the reverse strand, counting down.
AGCCGGAGCAGCTTCTCGAAGCGTTCGAGTTCCTCTACTCACAACCCGGCGTGCCTATCATGTACTATGGCGACGAAATAGGGATGCAAAACTTGCCTCTACAAGAAGGTATCAAGGACACTCGCCGGTACGTTCGTGGCAATTTTGATTGGGGAACTGCAGAAAAAATGCTTGCAGATCCCAACTCTCTTCTGAATAAGACAGCAGGAATTATTCGCCGCAACTCTAAAACATCATGAATCCCGCCTTTTCTCAAGCTCTCAAGCATAGCGTGTCATCACATATGACTTGGATAATTTTTCCGTATGATTGCTCGCGTCACTTTACTAGTATAGAAAGAAGGGAATGAAACTCGCGGTAGTATCTTTGGTATATAAGCCAACTGCGCTCGAGAGCAAGGGCGGGGCGGAGGTGTGGGCTTCCAATTTCGTTTTAGAGCATGCGCGAAGGGGACACCAGATAGATTTGTACGCCCTTCGCGGCTCTCTTACGGGCCGGAACATCACCCTTGTACCCACGCTTGATAAGTCGATATGCGATTACTACGAAGACAGCTATTTCCGCAAGGAAGCCCCCATAGCGTTCGGGAAGCGCGCGAGCGAACTTAAGGCTATGGTGTATTCGCAGATCTTAAACGAAGTGCGACGGCGCGAGGAAGAGTACGATGTTATTATTGACAGCACTGCAAGTCCCCTCTTTCCGTTCAACGCACATGCGTTCAGAAAACCAATGCTCACCATTGGCCACGATCCCCCTGTTGCGTTCAATTTCTACTCGAAGGTATTCGGAGAACACCCGAAGAGCACGGTCGTATTCCCGTCCCGTTTCCAGTTTGAGCACGCAGAATCCATACCCGAACAGGGCAAAGTCGTTATACCGCACGGCATTGCTCTTGCATCATTCCGCGCCGAAGAGGGCAGAGGAGAATATATGCTTTGGATGAGCCGCATCGATTATCCACACATGGACAAAGGCGTACACGATGCCATGTTTGTTGCGAACATTCTCGGAAAGAAATTGCGCGTGACAGGATTCGTTGAGCCCGGCTCAAGAACGTACGTTGATAACACGTTGCGCGCGCTCATTACGCCGGATATTATGTTTGAAGAGCAAGGCGCTTCAATGCCGGTGGATAAAAATGCGCTTTTTGGTTCTGCGAAGCTATTCCTCTTTCCCACGCAATGGGAGGAGCCGTTCGGCATAGTCATGCTTGAGGCCATGGCGTGCGGTACGCCCGTGGTGGCATACGCGCGCGGCGCGATTTCCGAGGTCATTGTCGACGGCGTGACCGGCCTTATCGTCAATCCTTCCGATGCTGACAAGCGAGGGGATTTTATTATCAAGAAAACCGGCCGTGACGGACTGTGCGAAGCAGTGGAGCGTATATACGCTCTCGTGCCCGAAGAGTACGCGAAGATGAGACGCAATTGCCGCGCTCACGTGGAAAAACATTTCACGGTCGAGCGAATGGTCGACCAGTACGAGGAGCTGTATGCAAGATTGCTGAAATGAGCATTTGAGCCCGTGATACAGTGATTCTATGAATTTGAAACCAAGGAGAATTATCGATCCGAGAACCGGCAAGGAGAGAGTGGTCGACGTGGAAGAACAGCTCACGAAGCTCGAAAAGGGGGTCTTATTCGATGCCAAAATTATTTCAAAAGAGGAGGATGGCCAGAGTTTTTCTGCGGATGACCGGAGTCGAACATGAGGGAAAAACCGCGCTTCAGGATTGGGGCTGGCGGCATCGGGCAAGAGGTAATCGACCTTACGGACACGGGTCCAGTTCCTCAAAAATCGAGCGAGGAGTTGCGAGAGTTGCGCTCAAAGGAAGAATTTTTTCCTGATGCACAAGAGAGATTTGAGAATACGTTGGAAGAACACGGGTACGAACCAGTACGCGAACTTGAGAATGGCTATCAGTATCCCACATTGGACGAATGGGTGGCACTAAAAATTGAGCGCGGCGAAGGATGGGCCCGCGCATACCCCACTTTTATTCGAGGAAAAGAGACAGGCGAGATGTATTTTGCAAAGGTGCGTATCAAACCAAAGGAGCGGCAAATCGGGAGAGGTTTTGCAGGAGAGGCAGATGTTCTTGATAATATGAAAGGTTTACCAGCTCCACGACTGATTGAGTACATCCCAGAAGATGAACACGGTAAAAGGCTAGAGATGTTGGTTTTAGAGGCGATCAAGTTTTCGGAAGGCAGTGTTTTGATGCCACAGGAATGGACTCCCGCAACTGCACAGAATGCCGTGCGTACGATGAAGGAGATGGAAAAAACCTCTCCAGATGCGTTGCCGGAGCATTTTTTTGAAGAACCGTCAGAAACTTTTACATCATTATTGGAGCGTACACGATATGCGCAGAATAATCCTTCCATGCAAACAGTCTTAGAGGCTGTGGCACGCCAATATGAGGAGTACAAACAGCAAGTTTTTGTGCATGGAGATATGTGGCCAAAAAATGTTATCGTTGGTTTGGATAACGATGATCCGAGTATTAAGTTAGTTGATTGGGAGCTCGCTGGCCTAGGGTACAAAGGTCAAGATGCGGGACGATTGTGGTGGGGGATCTGTGCGAATAATCAGATACACTCAGAAGCAAGTTACGGATTTCTTCGCGCCTATCTGGAGGAACTGGCAACGGAAGAGCAAACGGCCCGACGTGCCGAATTACAGTTCGGAGTCGCTTATGAGGTACTATGGCGTTTGGAAGATGGTAAGATCGCTATTTTAAACAACGAGGAAGCAAGTGAATATGAGATTGCGAGGGCGCGTACGGAGTTAGAGTCAATATATAAGCAGGCGTACAGTATGCTCGAGATGATAAAAAATACTGCGCCAACGGATACACGCTTTTGATATGATGGATAGATCATGAGGATTGTTTTCGACATCGGGGGCACAAACATGCGCGTGGCGCTCGTCTCTGAAAATGGCGTCAGCGACGTGAAAAAAATACCGACTCCAAAAGAACCGAAAGAGGCGATAGTAAAGCTTGCGGAGCTCGCGCGCGAGGCGGCGGCTGGGCAAACGATAACAGTAGCAGCGGGAGGTATTCGTGGGCGCGTGGTCGGAGGTGTATTTCTTCAAGACAAGATTCTTTCAAAATGGGAGGGGGTTAATCTTGCGAATGAGATTTCAAATGCTCTGGGCGCAACTGTGCAAATAGTACACGACACGGCGCTCGTGGGTTTGGGAGAAGTCCACGATGGAGCTGGGCGCGGCTCGAAAATATGCGCGTATGTAACGGTCTCAACTGGTGTCGGCGGCGATAGGATAGTAGATGGAAAAATCGATCGCTCAACATACAATCCAGAAATTGGACGCCAGCTTATTGATGGGATGGAACTCGAAGATATGATCTCTGGCACTGCGGTGCAGAAAAAATTTGGCATTCATCCAAAAGATCTCGAGTCGGAAGAAGAACGCAACAAACTCGCCGATATTCTTGCCATCGGTCTTTACAACACCGTCTTGCACTGGTCGCCCGACACTATTGTTCTCGGCGGCTCGATGATAGTCGGCGTTAATCCAATTCCACTTTCGCGAGTTCAAGAATCACTTACACAACGTCTAACGATGTATCCCAAAGCTCCTACTATCAAAATGGCCGAGCTTGGAGATGTTGGCGGTTTGCACGGCGGAAGAGCACTCTTGGCATAAAAGGAAAGAGTATCATTTGTATGGCATAAAAGGCCTAAAAATGATAGTCTTTGTAGACTCAGATGGAATCGAGGATTTACCGATACTCCGGCGGAAAGGAGGGCAGTAATTAGCCCTATTTCAAGCTCTCGTTTACTCAACAAACAGTATCCATGAAGCACATCCTTTGGATAATCGTCGGCGTCGTTATCGTTTTGAGCGGAGTGAGCTTCGGGTTTACGTTTATGCAGGTGCGCGAGGAAAAAGCCACACTTTCTGGTGATTTGGAATATCGCACGCGCCTCCTAGCAGACAGTCTCAAAGAGTCGATCGAGCCAGCGTATTCTGCGAGCTCATCCGAAGCTCTGCAAAGGACCGTCGACCGATTTACTGATAATGAAAGATTACGCGGGCTTGTTGTGGTGGATCCACGGGGTGAAATCATTGCAGTATCTGAAAACCTTCCGGCGAGCATACGTGGTGATACTCTTGCGCCGAATGTAATGGACGCCGACTCATCACGAGGAGAATTCATACGAAGTAGTGACGGAAGCTTGTATGTGTTTGCCGTACCATTGCATGAAGAGCAGAGGGTTGTCGGAGCACTGCTTCTCGTGCAAAATGCCGACTTCATTAACACATACATAACGCGTATTTGGTGGGATAATCTTACTCGTCTTGTGGTTCAAGTCTTGTTTTTTTCTATTGTAATAGCGGCCATTGTGCGGTGGGTTGTTGTGAAGCCGCTTTCTCGGCTGGCTGAATCTGTGCGAAGAACGCGCGCTGGAAGTAGCGTTTCAGGCGTTGTTACTGAACATTCATTCTTCTTTCAACCTCTGGCAAACGAAATATACAAACTCTCGAAGAGTCTCACGCAAGCAAGGAGTGCGGCCAGCGAAGAAGCGCGAATGCGTCTGGAAAAACTGGACACTCCCTGGACGGCGGAACGTTTGAAAGAATTCGTAAAGGCCTATCTCAAGAATCGTCCCATTGTCATCGTCTCTAACCGCGAGCCGTACGTACACGAGAAAATAGACGGAGAGATAAAATATTCGGTTCCTGCTAGTGGTGTGGTGACGGCGCTTGAGCCCGTCATGGAAGCATGTGGTGGACTGTGGCTGGCACACGGAAGTGGCAATGCCGATAAAGAGACCGCGGATGAAAATGGAAAGATCCGGGTGCCACCAGAAGAGCCGCGATACACTCTGAAACGCGTCTGGCTTACGCCAAAGGATGTGCAGGGTTTCTATACAGGATTTTCTAATGAGGCTCTGTGGCCGTTGTCCCATATGGCACACACACGTCCAACTTTCCGGAAGACTGATTGGACGTCGTATCGCCGCGTCAACGGAAAATTTGCAGAAACGCTCCTTGCTGAAATAAAGGATTTACAAAACCCTATTATCTTGGTGCAGGATTATCATTTCGCCCTTTTGCCGCGTATGATCAAGGATGCTCGTCCAGACGCGAGCGTTGGTTTCTTTTGGCATATTCCGTGGCCTTCAGCTGAACTTTTCTCCATTTGTCCATGGCGAAAGGAAATTCTGGATGGAATTTTGGGCGCCGACCTTGTAGGTTTCCACACACAACAGCATTGCAACAACTTCCTTGAGACAGTCGGAAAGGAAATTGAGGCACTCATAGATTTTGAGCGTTTTTCCATAAGCCGAGAAGGACATACGTCGTACGTTCAGGCGTTCCCGATATCAATTGCGTTCACGAACGGAGTGTCCGCACACTCTGAAACTCCAGGGTCATCTGTGGAGTCCGATAAGACTGCTTTCAAAAAGCTAGGTGTAGAGACTGAGTATGTAGGGCTCGGCGTTGACCGCTTGGACTACACTAAGGGTATCCTTGAACGTTTCAGGGGGATCGAGTACTTTCTCGACGCACACCCGAAGTACCGTGGGAAGTTTACATTCCTCCAGATATCGTCGCCATCTCGAGAGAGTAGTGAGAAATATCGCGAGTACGCTGTCCAATGTGCCGAAGAAGCTGGGCGTATCAATAAAAAATTCGAGGAAAGTGGATGGCATCCCATCCGCTTTGAGAAAAAACACTATTCACACGAAGAGCTTTATCCGCTCTATGCGGCGGCCGATTTCTGCCTCGTTACCTCGCTACACGATGGAATGAACTTGGTTGCCAAGGAATTTGTAGCGGCACAAGATGGTGAAGATGGCGTCCTCATTTTGAGTCAGTTCACGGGAGCCGCACGTGATTTAAAGGGTGCACTTATCGTCAATCCATATAGTGCGGAAGAAGTAGCCGAGGCAATTTCTAAGGCACTCGCAATGTCACCTGCGGAAATACACAGAAGAATGAAGATGATGCGAAACGCTGTGAGGGATAGCAATGTTTACCGTTGGTCGGCCGAATTCTTGAAAACGGTCGCGAACCTCGGTTAATCTACTTTGAATCATGTTTGAAGACCTGCGCTCGCTTCATATTGCCTGCCCCGAACAGTACACGTTCAATAACAGATACTGTATCTCTACTGCGAGATATACCTGTAACTTGAGCGCATCCCACGCGATGTTCTCTCGGGCAATATGCGCGCTCGCTTCCGGTAAAAAGCTTCAAACATGAAGACTATGCCGAGCGGCAATTTTCTTCCGCGTGTTCTCGACATCGTCCGTTCGGTTCGCCCTCTGCTCTTGCCGCATTTTGGGAAAGCAGAAGTCGAGACATACAAAACGGAGCATTATAACAGTCCGGTAACGGCACATGACAAAGAAGTAGAAGCGCACCTTGCGCGCGAGCTCGGGCTTCTCGATGCCGCGATCTCGTTCGTTGGAGAAGAGAGAGGAGGGAACAGAAGCGCGAGAAAGTTCTGGTTGTGCGACCCGATAGACGGAACAGTAGCGTTCATAGAAGGGCGCCCACATTGCACGACGATGCTTGCACTCATTGAAGAGGGAAAACCGCGGTTCTCCATCATTTATGATTTTGTGAACGATGTGCTGTATCATGCCGAGCAAGGCCACGGTGCGTATGAGAACGGCAAGCAAATATGTGTGAGCAAGCGCGGTCCTTCCGAGGCGACCATCGGGATAGAAACGCAGGACGCGGAATTGTTCGAGCGCCTGTCCAAACGTTACAAACTATTCAGAACGATGACGGCGGGACATGAGTTCGCGCTAGTTGCAAAGGGAGAAATAGAGGGGCGCGTTTGTTTCAAGCCGTACGGGCAGGATTATGATTTTGCGCCGGGGACGCTTCTTGTGGCAGAGGCCGGAGGCGTTGTCGCCAATATCGGCTCGGATTCATATGATTACAAGAATCTCGACTTCATAACCGCAAATCGCCCCGTATATGAAGCGCTGACTTTCGGCCCCAACGCACCCTTTCCCAATGATTGAACTCGTACCCTAATCACGCGCTTATGATGGATTTACGAAACCCATTATTTCCGTCTCGCGCATGTAGCCATATCGACCTCGTAAGCCATATCGACCTCGTAGGTCGATATATACAAACGCAAACCGTTAAACGACTCGCCTTGCCGAAGCCGTCGGCGAAGCGCAGGTACGCACTGCGCCGCCGGATAACGTAAAACAACTGAGTTGTGGGTAGAGGCATCATTATTACCATTCGTCGGGTACAATAAAGCCCAATGCTAGGCGCGTGGCACACGCAGGGGTTGGAAGAAACGCTAGACGCGCTTGATACGAGCGAGCGCGGGTTGAGTGCGGGTGAGGCGGCGCGGCGCTTTAAGGAACTCGGCCCGAACGTCCTTCCGGAAGCAAAAGCGGAGAATCTCGCACTGCTTTTTTTGCGACAGTTCAAAAGCCCCCTCATCTATGTTCTCCTTGGAGCGGCAGCAGTCGTTTTTGCCATGGGGCAGATCGCTGACGGCGCGATCATTGTTGCCGTTCTCATATTGAATTCGATTGTAGGTACTGTGCAGGAAGGGCGCGCCCAGAACACCATTCGTGCTCTGAAGACGTTCGTCGAAACGAATGCTGAGGTCGTACGCGACGATGAGGAGCTAATTGTGCCGGATAAAGAAGTGGTCGAGGGCGACATTGTTATTCTCCAGGAAGGGGAAAAAGTCCCAGCGGACGCGCGAATCATTCTTTCACATTCTCTTAAAGTAGATGAAGCATCTTTGACAGGAGAATCGGTGCCTGTCGCCAAATCAAGCGAACCGCTCTCAAAACAAAACCTGCCACCCTCGGAGCAGGTGAACATGGTTTTCAAAGGCACTTACATCGTTGCCGGCAACGGGAAAGCGGTAGTTGTCGCGACAGGCTCACGAACTGCAATCGGTAAGATAGCTGAAGAAGTATCCAGTTCCTTCTCTGAAATTCCATTAGCTGTAAATATAAGGTATCTCTCACGGCTCATTATAATTGCAGTGTTAGGAGTTAGCGCCTTTCTCTTTGTTTTTGGAATGGCGGCCGGATACTCAGCTGAGCGGATGTTCACGACAGCTGTGGCGCTCGCCGTATCAGCTATTCCCGAAGGACTTCCTGTCGTGTTGACGCTGGTTCTTGCGACCGGCGTTTGGCGTATGGGAAAAAAGAACGCATTGGTGAAAAGACTTCAAGCGGTCGAGGCGCTAGGCCAAGCGCGCGTCATCGCCATTGATAAAACGGGGACTCTGACAAAGAACGAGATAGTAGTTGAGAAGGCATATGTTGGCGGAAAACTCTATAACATATCTGGGGTCGGTTATGAGCCGAAGGGGGAGGTGCGTTTTGAGGGAACTCTTGTCACTCCGACGGAGCATCCTGAACTCATGCGTCTCGGTGAAATTGCTGCCTCGACCTCAAACGCGCGCGCTATGTTTTCTGAAGAGTTGTCGCGTTGGCGTGTCGCAGGGGATCCAACGGAGGCTGCGCTCCAGGTTTTTGGACAGAAGTTAGGATTTCATAAAGACGATGTGGAGAAAATGACACCTCTTCTGTCCGAGTTACCGTTCGATTCGAGTGTGAAGTATCACGCAGTTCTTCGCAGAGCGCATGGCGGGAACGTGCTTATGGTCGCCGGTGCTCCAGAAATAATTCTGACCTATTGCAATAAAGTGCGTCGCGGTGATTCCACACATTCTCTGTTAGAGAAAGAGCGCGAGGAATTAGAGTCTCGTTTTTTAAATCTCTCTGAAGAGGGACTGCGCACCGTGGCGCTCGCCGAAAAACACCATTCAGGCGACCTGCTCTCTTCAGAGAATGTATCGGGCCTTACCTTTGTTGGTTTCTTAGGAATGAAAGATGGGCTTCGTCCTGAGGTGCCGGAGGCTATGCGCAAAGCTCTCGACGCAGGAGTTAAAGTCGTCATGATAACAGGGGACCATAAGGTGACTGCGCAAGCTATTGCTTCCGAGGCGGGTATTTTTCACGACGGAGAGGACATCATAACAGGAGACGAAATGGACGAATTTTCTGATCGCCAGCTTACCGAGAGAATAGGAAACGTCAGTGTTTTTGCGCGTATGACGCCAGAGCACAAACTACGCATCATAAAAGCGTATAAAAGCACCGGACTTATTATCGCGATGACTGGGGATGGGGTCAATGATGCTCCGTCACTGGTTGCGGCGGATCTCGGAGTTGCCATGGGAGGTATTGGCACGGAAGTTGCGAAAGAAGCGTCCGACATCATTCTTCTAGACGATAATTTTGGCTCTATCGTCTCCGCCATTGAAGAGGGACGGAGCATATATAAGGCGATTAAGAAAGTAATTCTTTATCTCTTCTCGACGAATGTAAGCGAGATTTTTGTTCTTATTGGGGCACTTATTTTAACACTCCCACTGCCTCTTCTTCCTTCTCAGATAATTTGGCTCAACTTTGTTACCGACCCATTTCTTGATGCATCGCTTGCGATGGAACCGAAAGAAAAAGATCTTCTCAAAGGCACTTTTGAGCGCCCGAAGAAATATCTTATTGACTCTCTTATGGCCCATCGTATTCCCTTAATGGCGTTCACCATGGCGGCTGGCACTCTGTATCTTTTCAGCCTGTATGCTGACGATCTCACGAAAGCTCTTACCATATCGCTCACAACACTTGCGGTTTTTCAATGGTTTAACGCTTGGAATTGCCGTTCGGAAGATAAATCGCTCTTCACTATGAACCCTCTCTCCAACAAATTTCTCCTTGGGGCGACGTTCATTGTTATTTGTTTGCAGCTACTTGCCGTATATGCGCCACCGCTCCAGAAGATCCTTCATACTACAGCTCTTACGCTTTCCGAATGGGTTCTCATTGTTGCAGTCGGCCTTTCAGTCATTGTTGTCGAGGAGATTCGCAAGTTCTTCATGCGCCGCCGCGTACGATTAGGCAAATCAGATAAGCTAATGAGTTATGCCACGTAAACCGGCTCATTCCGACTCTACAGGGCGTTTACCCTGCGGGTCGGAATACACTCCCTGCGCCAGAGAGCGCAGGACGTTTGCGCCG
>CAYPGH010000008.1:11326-14289 GCA_964410475.1 uncultured Candidatus Saccharibacteria bacterium | reverse complement strand
ATGGGTAAAAAGACATTTAAAAAGCACTCTATGGAAGAAGTGCGCGTCCGTATGGATGCGTATATAGATGCTTCAGCGAAGCGTCTGCGCACCAGACTCCGACAGGCCTGGAAGAAACAGTTGCCGAATGCATCCATGTCGCGCCATGAGATTGTTGTTTGAGGAACGAGCAGTCAGCGAACTCCAAAACTTTATTCGCTATTATGAAGAGGCGTTTTTTGAGCTGTACCGTGACAGCGGCGTTTGGAATGAAGAGCTAATAATCCAAAACTATCGCGAAAGTGCTTCAAAATTGTACAACGCGGTATTGCAGGGGATTGAAAACCGGCTCTCTCGTAAGAAAGTCCTTGGCAGAAAAACGGCGGAGCATTGGAAAGAATTAGCTTTTCATGTTGGCGAGCGTCTCATTATCGTACGCTATTCTGAAGATCTGAAACGAAGAGTCCGGTGGATAGAATCTATAGTCATAGATAGAAAGCCGATTATTTTCTAGAGATCCGAAGTGTGCTTTTGGGCAGAATCGGAAGGGAAGGGGTTCGCGATTCGTCGTCGAATTACCCGCTACATAGCCCACGCAGTGAGGTCTGACCTCACTGCGCTTTAGGAAAGGGTGTGGTTGAATTACGGATTTCGGAGTGCTAGTCTGGCGTGACAAGGATATGACGAATAATTTGCAATTTGATGCGGTGATTTTCGACATGGACGGCCTCATGTTTGATACGGAGCAACTTGCATATAACGCTTGGCGCCACACGACTCATTCGCACGGCCATTCGTTCACGGATGAGTTTTATCAAACCTTGATAGGCAAGAATGTTGCGGACACCGATCGCGCCATACAAGAGGCGTTCGGTGTGGATTTTCCTGTTGCCGCTATGCGTGAGGAACGCAGGCGATATATTATTGCCGCCATTAACAGAGAAGGACTCGCGATAAAGTCCGGTTTATTGGAATTATTACAGTTCCTAAATGAGAACAAAATTCCTATGGCGGTAGCAAGTTCAACGCGACGGGCAATTGTCGAAGAGAACTTGCGTCGTGCCGGAATAGGAGATTATTTTCAAATTCTTGTATGTGGTGACGAGGTTACTCACGGTAAACCTCATCCCGAAATGCATCTAAAGACGGCGGACTTGCTGTCAAAGCATCCGTCAACGTGCATTGTGCTGGAGGATTCGCTACCAGGAATAGAGGCGGCACATGCGGCGGGCACGATACCAATTATGATTCCCGATATGCAACAGCCAACAGAGGCCGTGCGGCGAATAGCCCATGCTATTTTTGACTCGCTCCACGATGTACGAACATACCTCGCAGGCAACTGGTCGGAATCCCCACAAAAATAACGATTTACGAAGTCGTTATGGCAGTTCTTCGCGGGGCAGTAATGGGGACTGACCTGCTCATTACTGCCATTACCGACCCCGATTCATCGTGGAGTTTCTGGCACACGCAACTTGACACGAGATGTACATTTTGTACACTTCTGGCATGAGAACGATTTCAACGACGGATGCGCGCAAACGCTTGAGCGAAATTGTAGAAGCCGTGAAGATGAGCGGCAGAGCGATCGCTATTGGACGGCGTAACAAACCAGAGGTAATCATTGCACCCTATCCTAGAAATTATGATCCCGCGGTCAGCGACATCGTAAATTTTGCCGCGGCTTCAGGCACATTCGATTTTCTTTTCGACGAGCCGGACCTTTATACTGACAAAGACATCAAGTGGCGATATGGAAAGAAAGAGCATTGAGAAAGGCGACATAACCCTGGTCGTATTTCCATTTACAGACTTATCGGGCGAGAAGCGTCGCCCCGCACTTGTCGTGGGTGCATCGGAAGAACACGTTGTCGTCGCGTTCATTACGACACGCTCTACGGGGCCTCTACAGTGGCATGTATCGCTTTCTTCTTCCGACGAAAGCGGGCTTATGTCGCACTCGACCGTACGGTGCGACAAGATCCTTTCGATCGACACGAAACTTATATCTGGCGCGATCGGAGCCGCTTCACCGGCAACAGTGAAAAAGGTTGATGCCAAGTTGCGACGACTCCTGAAGCTGTAGGTCTCGATATAGTGCGAAAGACAGTCGCAGTTCACGGCAGACGAATCTCCGCGGAATCGGAGGGGGAAGGGGGCGCGGTTCGTGGTGGAGCTGCCTACAGCATAGAAATAAGCCGTTTTCCTGTTATTATGTAGCATTATGAAACAGCTACTCACCGGACTCCAACCCTCCGGCGCCTTGCATATCGGGAACTATTTCGGCGCACTTAAGCCGTTTGCCGATATCTACGGAGAGTATGAGAGTTATCTCATGGTCGCCGATTATCACGCTCTAACGAGTTTGAAGAATCCTGACGAACTCCGGCAGAATGTCGCGGGAGTCGTGCGCGATTATATCGCCGTCGGCATTGATACGAAGAAGGCCGTCATTTTCCAGCAGTCGCAGGTGCCGGAGCACACGGAATTGGCGTGGATATTCGAGTGCCTCGTCACTGTTCCGTTCCTCATGCAAGCGCATGCATACAAAGACAAGGTGGCAAAAGGACTGGAACCAAATGCGGGACTTTTCAATTATCCGATGCTCATGGCGGCAGATATCCTCTTGTATGATACGGAGGTCGTGCCCGTTGGAGAGGATCAGCGCCAGCACATCGAATATGCGCGCGAAGCGGCGGTGAAATTCAATAATGCGTACGGCGAAATGTTCAAGGAGCCGAAAGAGATGATACTGAAAGGGGTTGGCGTCGTTCCCGGCACAGACGGCCAGAAAATGAGCAAGAGTTACCACAACACTATTCCGCTCTTTGGAACAAGAGACGAGATAGTGAAGGCCGTTATGAGCATCGTGACGGATTCTAAGGGCGAGAGCCCAGAAAACGTATACAACGTCCACCTACTCCTTAGATCTCGCGGAGAGCTCTCCGAACTTTATAAGGCCAACAGAGGGAATTACAAGG
>CAYPGH010000008.1:0-11226 GCA_964410475.1 uncultured Candidatus Saccharibacteria bacterium | reverse complement strand
CTCATCAAGGGGTGGGTTTCCGTGCGCCGCGACCAGGGAAAACTCGTTTTTTTTGACGTGCGTGACCGTTCAGGAAGCGTCCAGGCCGTTGTTCTCTCAAAAAGCAACGCGTTGGCAGCGGCTAAAGAAATACGGCCGGAGTGGGTTGTTTCTATCAAAGGTATTGTCAACAAACGTCCGGAGAAGAATATCAACCCGAATATGCAGAATGGCGATATCGAATTAGAAATTGGAGAAATAGAAGCGCTTTCCAAAGCACGAGAACTTCCATTTGAACTCGGCGTGGAAACCAATCTTGATACGTACTTTGACTACATGCCATATACGCTCCGAAGTGAGAAAGTTAAACAGATATTTAAAGTCCAGGAAACAATTATACGATCGTTCCGCGAAGCTCTAAAAAAAGAAGAGTTCACTGAATTCCAAGCGCCGGTTCTTGTTGGGGCAGATGCGGAAGGGGGAGCCGCAGCATTTCCCGTTGAATATTATTACGATCAAAAAGCGTATCTCGCGACAAGTCCACAGTTGTATAAACAAATTATGGTGGGTGTGTACGAACGCGCCTTTGCGACACCAAAAGTATTTCGTGCAGAAAAGCACTCTACAAGTCGGCATCTCCCAGAATATACTTCTCTAGATTTTGAGATGGGCTTTATCGACGATCACAAAGACGTGATGCAGATGCTAGAAGGTACTATCCGACATATTGTGAAGAGCGTTGTAGAAATGCACGATATAGCGCAACCACTTATTCCGGAAAAAATACCTGCTCTCAAATTGCGTGAAGCTCAGAAAATCCTCAACGTTCCTGAAGAACCAGATCTGGATCCTGAACACGAACGGCAGATTTGCGAGTGGGCAAAAGAGAAACACGCATCAGAATTCATATTCATCACGCACTACCCGGTGTCAAAGCGTCCCTTTTACACATATGAGGATGAGAACGACCCCGGATTCACGAAGAGCTTCGACCTACTGTTCCGCGGACTCGAGATTACAACAGGAGGGCAGCGCATTCATGATCATGATCTCCTCATAGAACGTATTCAAAGCAGAGGGCTCGATCCAAAAAGATTTTCTTTTTACCTTCAAACATTTAAATACGGAATGCCTCCTCATGGCGGCTCGGCAACTGGCCTTGAGCGTATAACTGCACGCCTTCTCAATCTTGTAAACGTTAAGGAGGCGACGCTTTTCCCGCGTGATCTCAATCGCATTGACAACCTTCTCTCTACCGATGAAGCATGAATGAGAAATTCCACATTGAAACAACGGCATACCAAGGACCGTTGGAAACACTTTTAAATCTCATTGAAGAACGTAAGCTCTCCGTGTCCGAAGTATCGCTTGCGGAAGTGTGCGATGCATACTTAGCATACGTGGAGAAACTGCCAGAACTTCCTCTAGATGAGACAGCGCAATTCATTCTCGTTGCATCTACTTTGCTTCTCATAAAATCTCGCACGCTTCTTCCGATGCTCTCACTTTCAGAAGAAGAAAAGGAGAGCGTGGAGGAGTTGGAACGTCGTCTTGCACGTTACACGCTCGTGCGAAAGGCGGCGAAACTTTTGCGCCGCGAGTGGGGGCAAACGCCGCTTATTCTTTCAGTGCGAGCGCCAATACGTGAGCCCGTGTTTGCTCCTGCTGAAACGACTATCGAGCGCATTAGTACTGTCGCCCGACGGCTCGTATCTATGCTCCCAAAGCCCGAGAAGCTCGCCCAGGTCGCCGTAGCACCAGTTCTTGCCTTGGAAGATGTTATAACGAGCCTGAAGGGCCGCATCGCATCCGCCTTGAAAGCTCGTTTCAGCGAACTAACGCGCTCCCGCAACAAACAAGAAAAGATCGTCTACTTCCTCGCCACACTGGAGTTGGTGCGCTCGGGCTCGATAAGCGCGACTCAAGAGCGGCTTTTTGAAGATATAATGCTCGCTGCGGAAACAACGGGAATACCCCGTTATGGCGCATGAGCGACAGTTTACGGTTGACAGTTTACAGTTTACAGAAAATGCAAATGCATAGATGCGTATGAACGAAGAGATAATTACAGGAACATTGTCCCAACGTGTAGAAGCGCTACTCTTCGTGGAAGGCGGTGCTATGGCACGCCGCAAACTCCTCTCGCTCCTTGGATGCAAAGAAGACGAGTTTGCTTCAGCGCTTCAGGGGCTGAGCGAACAATTACAGGAAAGAGGAATATCTCTCATTCAAACAGACAACGAGGTAAGTCTTGCTGTTTCAAAAAGCACGTCAGGAACCGTGCGGGAGGCCTTTGAGCGTGAACTTTCGCGGGATATCGGCGACGCGGGTCTCGAGATAATTTCTATCATACTTTACGCTGGTCCGTCTACGCGCGCAAAGATAGATTACATACGTGGTGTCAACTCATCTTCCACTTTACGCACACTTCTTGCTCGCGGACTCTTGGAGCGCGAAGGAAATCCCAATGACGCACGTGAGTATCTTTACAAACCGACGGTAGAGCTCTTGGCACATCTCGGCGTCTCGAACATGAACGAATTGCCTGATTATGTTACGATAGCCACCGAGCTGAAGAATTTTGAACATCATGGAGACGCAGAAAGAGCAACCGAGTAAAATTATAGACGAAAACCGTCAGCTTTCTCAGCTTCCTTTCGGCAATGTACTGGGCGCGGGATTTTTAGCAGTTCTTTTTTTTGGCGCGCTTGCAACCACTGCAGTATATATTTTCCCCCTGGAGAATCCTGAATCTCAAGTTGCGGCAGCCGCAACCGTTTATAACCCGTACGAGAACATGACACTTGCCGCAACAAGTGCCATCGTCATTGATCTCACGAACGGGAAAACCCTCTATTCTCTGAATCCGGACACCCAATTGCCGTTGGCATCTTTGACTAAAATTGCTCTTGTGCTTGCAGTGTCTGAAGTTCTGCCTCCAGACGACATTCTTCTTGCAAAACGCGACATTACAAGTGCAGGTGGCGCACAGATCTTACCAGCAGGTGAGCTTTGGCGGGTGCAAGATATTATCAACGCCGTTCTTGTAACGTCGTCGAATAACGGCGCAGAGTTTCTTGCGGAGGCCGCAAATGGGTTTCTGCAGGAACGTTTCCCGGAAGTACCCGACGACAACGTAACCTTGTGGCGTATGAATGCTCTTGCCCAAGATCTAGGACTCAAACAGACATATTTTCTAAGCGTGAATGGTCTCGACGTGTCAGAAACGCTCGCAAGCGCGTACGGTTCCGCACGTGACATGGCCACTCTTTTCACTCACGCATTTGAAACGAGATCAGCGGTATTCTCCGGAACAGCACGAGAGGAAAGCTTGTTTACTTCGGTCAACGGAGCTCAGGGGTCAGTTGCCCGTAATACGAACGAACTCACAGGAATCATACCCGAGCTTATCATGGGAAAGACGGGATTCACGGATTTAGCAGGAGGAAATCTTGTTGTGATATTCGACGTCGGTATCGTGCACCCTGTTGTTGCAGTAATTTTAGGTTCAACGCAAGAAGGCAGGTTTGAAGACATGCAAAAACTCGTGAATGTGACTCGATTCTTGATTGCCACAGAATAGGGTAGGTTTCCACACTTTTCATAAAGGGCTCTCCTCTGCGCCGTACGCTATACTATACATATGCTTCCCGACATAGTGAGGGTTCTCGTTCCAGCTACAGCATCTTTCATCCTTGGCATAGCGATTACACCGCTTCTAACCCTTTATCTTTACAAATATAAAGCTTGGAAAAAACGCCCGGGAAAACAAGCACTCGACGGCACTGAAGCTCTTGAATTCAATCGTCTTCACGAAAAACACGAAGTGCGTGCGCCGCGGATGGGAGGCATTGTAATATGGGGAAGTGTAGCTCTTACAATTCTTGGCATCGCGCTTTTTGCTCGATTCGTTCCCGATGCCGGTCTCCTCAAGCTGGATTTCCTTTCGCGCAATCAGACATGGATACCGTTTGCGACACTCCTAATAGGTGCCTTCGTCGGCATTGCAGATGACGTTCTTACTATTAAGGTAGGCGGCCGAGGAGTGCCCCTCTCTCTGCGACTATCTCTCGTTGTCCTTCTGTCATCTTTCATTGGTTGGTGGTTCTGGGAGAAACTCGATGTCACAGCTGTCAACATACCGTTCGGAGTGC
Organism: uncultured Candidatus Saccharibacteria bacterium; assembly: GCA_964410475.1. GTDB lineage: Bacteria > Patescibacteriota > Minisyncoccia > Phycocordibacterales > UBA2100 > UBA10103. Next base: position 7,093 of record CAYPGH010000008.1, on the reverse strand, counting down.
CGCTAGAGATCGGATGGCTTGTCATTCCGCTTTTCATCACCATATCGCTTGCCCTTTATGCCTCTGGTGTCATTGATGGCATAGACGGACTCTCTGGAGGTGTTTTCGGTTCGATATTCGCTTCCTATGCCATCATAGCTTTCGCTCAAGAGCAGATAAATTTGGCGGCGTTTTCAGCCGCCGTTCTTGGCGGAATCCTGGCTTTCTTATGGTTCAATATTCCTCCGGCGCGCTTTTATATGTCGGAAACAGGAACAATGGCACTCACGCTCACGATAGCAACTCTAGCTTTCATGACCGACTCTCTGGGTGGGGGAGTCGGTATCGCGGTCCTCCCTGTTATTGGCGCTCTCCTTGTGGCAACCGTGTTTTCCAACATAGTACAAACAGTGTCCAAGAAATTCTTCGGCAAGAAAGTTTTCCGCATTGCACCCTTACATCATCATTTTGAAGCAATAGGATGGCCTGCTTATAAGATCGTTATGCGCTATTGGGTGCTTTCTGTTGTGTTTGCGTTCGCGGGTGTTATTCTAGCGCTCGCTTCCATTTAGATATATGTCCAGACGAACCCTCCGCGTGGACAAACCACTGGCAATACTGCTCGCTCTTCTTGTTGGAAGTGGTCTATTCATATTTTCCTCGGCTCTCTTTGGGCCACTCGCACGCGGTGTTTCGCATATTTCTTCAGTTGCCTTCAATCACATTGTTCTCGGTGTTGGCGCAGGACTAATTGCATTACTCGCGGCGAGTTTCATCAACTACCACACATGGCGCCGTTTTGCACCGCATCTCTTCATACTTGCGCTTGTCGCAACCGCGCTTGTCTTTGTGCCGGTCCTAGGCTTCGAACATGGAGGTGGAAGGCGATGGATAGCTATCTTTGGACTCACATTCCAGCCTTCTGAAGCCCTCAAAATAGGGACAATCTTTGCGGCCGCCGCATATTTTTCTCTTATTCAAACCCGGATATTACAGATTCCGTATGGTCTTGGAGGTTTTCTTGCACTTTTAACTTTTCCCTCGATACTCCTTATTCTTCAGCCCGACGTCGGAACTTTGGGCATTATCGTACTTTCGACCGGAGCTGTGTTTCTCGTAGCTGGAGCCCGTTTGCGGGACGTAGCAATTCTGTTATGTATCGGAATCATTGTTATCTCAACACTTGCGGTTTTCAAACCGCATGTCCGCGACCGCGTAGAGACTTTTTTCAACCCCTCGCGAGCACCACAAGCAGAAGGATGGCAAGTCAGGCAATCTCTTATAGCTATCGGTTCAGGCGAGCTGACGGGACGCGGATTTGGACAGAGCGTTCAAAAATTCACCTACTTACCTGAGCCGATGGGGGATTCGATCTTTGCAATAGCGGGAGAGGAATTCGGTTTCATCGGAGCGGCGTCCATTATAGGACTTTTTCTCGCGTTCGCCTTACGCGGCTTCGCGATAGCTTCTCGCGCCGCTGATCCATTTGGGGCACTCCTCGCGGTCGGCATTTCCTCGTATCTTTCTATAGAAGCGTTCATTAATATTGCGGGAATGCTGGGCGTCATGCCTCTCACGGGGGTACCTTTGACCTTTATAAGTCAAGGGGGGAGCGCTATGCTCATCTCCCTTTTCTCCGCTGGAGTCCTTCTCAATATTTCCAAATACGCCCGCCACACGAAATGAGGTTTCCGCGACTTCTAATGGGGTGCTAAAATGGCCGAATGCGAATCGTACTTACAGGTGGAGGAAGCGGAGGGCACTTTTATCCTCTCATAGCGGTAGCCGAAGCCCTGGAAGACTTTGTAAAAGAACGCAAGCTAATAGAGCCGGAACTTTTTTATGTCGGCCCACCGCCTTTTGATGGCACTGCTCTTGTTGAGCACGAAATAACGTACCTGCCGAGCTCTGCAGGCAAGATGCGTCATCATTCAAGCATCCTTAATTTCTTTGACATATTCAAGACGGCATGGGGTATTATTCAGACAACTCCCGGGCTTTTTCGACTCTATCCAGACATAGTATTCTCTACGGGAGGATTCGCGGCGTTCCCAACTCTATGGGCGGCGCGACTTCTGCGGATTCCCGTCGTCATCTATGACGCGGATGCGATACCCGGCCGCGTGTCAATGTGGTCGGCGCATTTCGCGCGCTGGATAGCGCTTGCACATCCGGATGCGGCCGAGAAGTTCCCCAAAAAACATCTCGAAAAAATAGCTCGTACTGGTCATCCCATACGCAAAGAGATACTTCTCGTGGCGAAAGAAGGGGAGTATGAGTTTTTAAAACTTGACCGCGCTACCCCGACCATCTTCGTAATGGGTGGCTCACAAGGTGCGATTGCTCTTAATGAAACCACTCTAAACGCACTCCCGGAGCTTCTCGAACACTACAATGTCGTCCACCAAACGGGAAAGATGAATCTTAAAGAAGTAACTGATATTGCTTCCGTTGTCCTCAAAAATTCGCGGCACAAGGATCGCTACCGTCCCTTTGGTCTTTTGAATACGCTCGCTATGCGCATGTCGGCAGGTGCGGCATCCCTCATTGTCTCGCGCGCGGGAAGCGGCTCCATCTTCGAGATAGCGACATGGGGTATACCGGCCATTCTTGTTCCAATACCGACCGAAATATCCCGTGACCAGACAGAAAACGCATTCTCGTATGTTCGCGCGGGGGCCGCGACAGTCTTGGAGCAAAGGAATCTGGCGCCACATCTCCTTATCTCCGAAATCCGGCGTATCATGGAAGATGCGACTCTTCAAAAAAGAATGGGGGAGGCCGGAAAAGTGTTTGCACGGCCGGATGCAGCGCAAAAAATAGCTAAAATAATCATTGAAACCGCTCTTGAGCATCAGTCAGTATGATCCGAAAGGTGCGAGTCAGATATCCTCCGAGCCCGACCGGATTTTGTCATGTCGGGACAGCACGCATGGCGCTCTTGAATTTCTTGTTCGCCAAAAAACATGGAGGCGCCATCGTTTTTAGAGTTGAGGATACCGATAAGGAACGGGGCAAAGAGGAGTATGAAGATGATATCGTGGCAAGTTTTAAGTGGCTCGGTCTTTCGTGGGATGAATTTTATCGTCAATCCGAACGGACGGAAGTGTATCGGGGAGCAATTAAAAAGTTGATTGACGCGGGGAAGGCCTATGTTTCGGAAGAGGAAAGTAAAAAAGAACCGGGAGAAAAAGTTCGCGTCGTGCGATTGCGGAATCCCGGAACACGCATAACATTCGTTGATATAATTCGGGGTGAGATATCGTTCGACACCACCGAGCTCGGCGACTTTACGATCGCGCGAAGTCTCGAAGCCCCCCTCTACCATCTCTCTGTGGTCGTGGATGACGAAGCTATGGGAATTACGCACATCATCCGTGGCGAAGACCATATCTCTAACACACCGCGACAAATCCTCATTCAGGAAGCCCTCGGCTATTCCCGACCACAGTATGCACACTACCCACTGCATCTTGGCGCGGACCGATCGAAACTTTCCAAGCGTAAAGGCGATGTAGCCATCCGCGACTATCGGGCAAAAGGATATCTTCCTGAAGCCCTGCGGAATTATCTTGCGATTCTAGGGTGGACACCGCCGTCTGGACGCGAAATCCTTACACTCGACGAGATGACCGCAGAATTTGATCTCACAGACGTGCATAAAAGCGGCGCAGTGTTCGACATTGAGAAACTTCGCTGGTTCAATCGCGAATATCTCCTACGGCTCTCTGAAGACACATTTCAAAAAGAATCTATGACCAAATTACAAGAAGCTCTCACGGCGCGAGATGTTGAGTGGGACGAGAAGATCGCATCGTCGCTCGCGCCGATTTTACGCGAACGCATTAGTACATGGGGTGACATCCATACGCTCGTCGGAGAAGGGGAGTTCGACTACTTCTTTACGAATCCACACATCGACCCCACGCTCGTTCCCGGTAAAAACAGTGACGTAGAAACCGCGACAAAGCATCTCACAAAAGTCAAAGATGTATTGTCGGCGCTCAGCGTGAAAGAGTTCGCGAATGCCGAAGGTATCAAGACATCCGTATGGGAATATGCAACAAAAGAGGGGAGAGGAGCCGTTCTGTGGCCTCTTAGGTATGCTCTAACGGGGCGTGAGCGCTCTCCTGATCCGTTTATAGTAGCCGCCGTAATAGGAAGGGAGGCCGTTCTTGAGCGTATTGACATGGCTAAGGAAGCATTGCGGAAACCATGACCGCGCGCACTCGCATTCACATCGCTCTTTTTGCCATTGCCGCCTACACGGTATTCTTTCTACCCCCGCACGCATTCGGAGAGACCGCTTCAGAGATACGACAAGAGATAAGAGAACATAACGCGCAGATTGAAGAGCTGAACAAAGAAATAGCCGCATTCGAAAAAGAATTGTCTGAAGTGGGTAAACAAAAACAAACACTTCAGAGCACTCTGTCTCAGATAGACTTGTCGCGTAAAAAGCTTAGTGCATCCATTAGCGTAACAAAAAATAAAATCGGCACTATTCAGCTTGAGCTACAGAACCTTTCCCGAGATATCGCGAGTACTGAAGATTTGATACAGATAAATGAAAGCGGTCTTGGCGAGACTATCCGTCGTCTAAATGAGGCAGAAGCACGCAGCCTTGCTCTTACACTACTTTCGACAGACGGTTTTGCGTCACTCTGGAATGACATGGATGAAACGCGGCGCATTCAGGGCGCGATGAAAACCGACTTAGAGAGACTATCAGTGGAAAAACGTTCTCTAGCGGACACAAAAGACGCCACAGAGAAGAAGCGGGCGGAGCTTCTCGTCCAGCAAAGAAATCTGGTTGCCCAACAAGGTGCACTCGATGCAACGCGACGCGCGCAGGCCGACCTTCTTGCCCAAACAAAATCGCAAGAGTCGAGCTACCAAGCATTGCTCCTTGAAAAACAAGCCGCTAAAACTTCGTTTGAGCAAGCGCTGGAAGGCCTCGAGTCAAAACTGGAGTTCGTGTTGGATCCTTCTCGTGTACCGCCTGTGGGTAAGGGGATACTGCGCTGGCCTGTAGATAATGTCTTTATTACCCAAGAATTCGGCAAAACCTCTTCTTCTGGTCGGCTATACGCTTCCGGCACCCACAACGGCGTGGACTTTCGTGCATCAATCGATACACCTATCAAAGCGGCGCTCGGCGGGACGGTAATAAGTACTGGAAACACCGATGGTGGCGGATGTTGGTCGTACGGCAAGTGGGTGTTGGTAAAACATGGAAATGGCCTCACAACACTCTATGCGCACCTTTCCAACATAAGTGTCTCTTCTGGGGAAACTGTTGCCACAGGGCAAATAATCGGCTTCAGCGGGTTCACAGGATACGCAACCGGACCGCACCTACACTTCACCGTTTTCGCCTCTGATGGTGTTCAGGTAAAGAATTTAGGGAGTTGGTATAAAGAGAACGGCCTGCCTGCAACGACGGCATGCGCCAAAAAAGGGGCTATTATTCCGGTGGCGGCTCAGAGTGCATACTTGAATCCGTTTGACTATCTCTAGAGTATGTTTGAAAACTGTTTACCGTAAGCGAGTGCGCATATTGCCCGAGAGAACATCGCGTGGGAGGCTCTCAAGTTGTCATGACATCTCGCAGTGGTGATACAGAGTCCGTTTGCTACCAGCGTCCTGTTCGGGGCGGACAATATGTAGCGAGCGTAGGTTTTCAAACATGCTCTAAAAACATTTCCAGGATTTCGGCTCCTTCCACTCCACGATGTGCATTGCACGCAATTCTATCTTGGACGCTTTGCGAAGTAGTCGCACGTTTTTTCTCGGAACGATAGGGAAGTGTTTACTGTTGTCCAATTTCTCTGCAAGCCAAAACAGATTTTCTTCGGAGGTGACCCAACGCTCCGGAGCGAATCGCCGCAGATCAAAAGGTTTGGAATATGCAAGGAGTGACTTACGTCCATCGTCCCACATCACATACTCGTGGAAATATGACATTGCGAGTTCTCTTGTCGTCTTATAAACAGGGTCGCGCCAACGCAACATCGTGTGATTAGTCTTGGAAATAGCGCCCCAATAGCCGTTGCTCTGAAAAAGTGCGACAACATGATCTTCGTCATCTGAAATTGTTTGGAGGTCCAAGAGTAGGGGAGAGTGCCCATGATACATAAGCGCGGTAGCGGCGAGTAACGCTCCCTCAAAGCAGTGCGCTGTTTTTTTCCGCAAGACCATCCTAGGCGACATATACGTTTCCCCCTGAATCTCAAAGTTCATCGTCAGAGTATCAAGATAATCCTGAATCTTCTGTGGGGTGACAAGTTTTTTTAATACGGCACGCTCATATAGAGTAAGAATGGATATCAATCGTTTTGTAAACATTCCCGCATCATAACAAGATTGATGCCCGCCCCGAAGCTGTGGGGGCGGGCATCTGGTCCTTGGTGGGTGCCGGGGCGGCGTCAGCTAGTCATATGCCCTACAGGATATAATCCTCGACTCGGAAGTTTTCCCTTCTCACACTGGACATTATAGGCCTCAAGCTTTCCGGGACACTTCTCACTCTTTCGGATGTAGAAAGAAAAAAATCCCGTGCCCATTTTGTCGAGAGGCTTCCGCACACCTTTCAGCGTCTCCCTGGCGACGTTCCGGCAAAGGAATATACCTTTACCTGCAGGAAGGTCCGGTGGGGGATTCCCCTTAATGTCTTTTGGGTTTATAAAAAACCCATATCCTCCTCCGCCCTTTGCAACACAAAATGTTCCGAAATATCTCTCCGGCTTCTCCTCCATTTTTTGCCCTCTTTTTTGGCTGGTCGGTTGTAAGTCTGAAAGAACCGCCTTTTCCTCCAGAACTCTTGAACACCACAATTGACGCTCAAGACACTGGAGGAAAACTAAGGGTATTTAACCTTAATTTGCCCAAAAAGTCAAACGAGGGATACCCAAGCCGTAGCATGACACTAGCACTTCGTCGTAAAAGATATATTGTGCGACGCTCATTACCATAGCAAGCAAGTCTCTTTAAGTGCCCAAAACACCACTACCCTATCAGCGTCGTCCTAAGTAATTTATTTGCTGGCAACTCTTTCTATTGCACGCAATACTTCAAGGGGCAGTGCAAAGACAACAGTGTTCGATTGGTCCGA
>CAYPGH010000007.1:0-16659 GCA_964410475.1 uncultured Candidatus Saccharibacteria bacterium | reverse complement strand
CCTCCCCATGCAATTGTTGTAGAGGGGCGCGGAGAAACCGCTGTGCGTTCTTTTACCAGGTACGCACCCAAGAAAAGGACGACAGAGACGGCTGTGATCGCGGAAGCGTATGGATGTTCACGAAACCACTGCATAGTTACAGGTTATATCCTGTGAGCTTCTTGCACAACAACCCACTGTGTTTTGCACAGGTAGAAAATCGAAGACTGCGCACTGTTTACATGGTGCTACAATGGTACCTATGACCCTTCGATTCCCCGCGCTCATGACCGCACTAGCGCTAATTATTTTATTGTTACCGTTTTTTGCGCGAGCGTATCCATTTGGTGGGCAGGCGCGCATCGTCCTTCCCTGCTATTACAACCAGACGATTTATGCGAGTCTTGGTCCGCCGCGTGGCGGAGAATACATATGGACGACAGCAACTAAGACGTACCTATTTGGTCCTCCGAGGCACGCGGGGCAATGGCTTCTAGGCCTTGCGGGTGCCCCTTACTATTGCATATACAAAATAGCTCCACTCACCATCTATACGGGGAGTGCCATCATAATGATGGGGTCTTCTCAATAATAGAGCGCACCAAACATTTCCAAGTCTCTAGAGGAACGTTTTCTGCTCGCGCTTTTTCGTCTATGCGGCACGTGCGAAATGCCTCGAACATTTCTGCTTTTTCGAATTGCACAGCCAAGTTGTTGACGAGAAACTTTCTTTTTTGGGCAAATCCCGCGTGTATAACCTTGAAAAATCTTTCTTCCGTGATGTCTTTAAAGAAATCGGTCGAAATAAATTCGACTACTAGGATAGCCGAATCGACTGCGGGCGGTGGCGAGAAATTCCCGCGCGGCACTTTTGCAGCAATTCTTGGTGTTCCGTATGCTTTTACCGAAAGCGACAGCAAACTTTCACGTTTTGAAATTATTCTCTGCGCAACCTCCTTTTGTACGAGGAGTGCCATAGTGCGTGGTTTTGTCCGAGCCGTAAGGAACTGTCGGATGATCTCCCCGGTTATGTAGTACGGAATGTTTGCCGCAACGACATACGCGCCGTTTTTGAGACCAAGTTTCTCTGGCGAGATTTCGCGTATATCGCCAGAAACAATCGTCAATAGTCCGGACGTGATTTCCACTGCGAATTTCTCGCGGAGAAGAGCCGTAAGCACTTCATCTTTTTCTATTGCAACAACAGATGCCCCTGTTTTAAGAAGTTCGCGCGTCAGAGCTCCCTTTCCGGGCCCTATTTCAAGCACGGTATCTTTCAGCGTTATACCTGCCGCGCTCGCGAGGGCTCGTGCGGCCCATGTGCCTTTCAGAAAATGTTGTCCGAGTCTTCGTCCCATAGCGGTTTACTCGATGATGTGCTCGGGTTCAATCTGCTTCTTTTCTGCACTTTCAACAAGTCGTGAATCTATGTCATCCAAAAATTCTGAGGGCAATGTTCGTTCGCGCGAACCCCATCGCATTCGCTCTGCGGCATACGAGAGAAAGAGTCGGTGCCGTGCGCGAGTAAGTGCAACGTAGAATAATCGCCGCTCTTCTTCTGGGTCGCGGTCAGTATCATCCGCGCGTATCGCCGGGAAAAGACCCTGCTCAAGTCCCGTCACGAACACAGCGTCGAATTCCAATCCTTTCGACGCGTGTACAGTCATCAGCGACGCGGCGTCCATCGGCTTTTCGAGTTCGTCCTGGTCACTCTGGAGTGCTGCTTCTTCAAGAAGCCGCGTTACTCCCTCGGGTGGCAGCGCATCATCGTAGCGAGTCGCGAGGTTAACGAGCTCTCGGATGTTCGCGAGCCGCTCCGCGCCCTCCTCGGTGTCTTTTTTGAGATTAGCTTCAAGGCCGCTCCGCTCAAAGGCGAAGCGCACTGTTTCGGATGTGGGAAGAATTTCTGCTGAGCGACGGATATCCGCCAGAGTTTCGCGGAAGGCTGCTACTCTTTGTGCCGCGACGCCATATAGCGCATTACCAGCGAGCATCTTCTCAAGTGTAGTTTTTCCTATACCGCGTGGCGGAGATGCGGCTATGCGCACGAGGTCACCTCGTGCTTTCGGGTTGAGAGATGCGCGTAAGTATGCAAGCAGATCTTTCACTTCTTTGCGTTCAAAAAAACGCGTGCCGATCACGCGATACGGGATACCGAAGTGAAGGAAAGCTTCCTCGAGAGTGCGTGATTGGAAGTTCTCACGATAAAGGACGGCAATCTCACTTGGCCGCGTACCCTGAGCGACGAGATCTTGTATTGTATTCGCCACGAACCATGATTCGTCTATCTCGTTTCTTGCTCCGTAAAACGTTATCGCTTCCCCAGTCTCTTTCTCGGTAAAAAGCTTTTTCGGTTTTCGTCGGACGTTTCGCTCGATGACTGCGTTTGCCGCTGTGAGGATTGTGCGTGTCGAACGATAATTCTGCTCAAGTGTCACGATGGTTGTATCGGAAAATTCGCGCTCGAATTCAAGTAGGTTCTCAAGTCGTGCGTTTCTCCATGTGTAGATGCAATTATGGGTGACAATGTTATTTGCTATGAAATTATGCGTATTCTCGATGTTGAGGTCGTATACTCTTTTCTGCCGCGTCGGTATCCGTTCGACTTTCTTCACGATATCATACCCGCCCTGCTCATCGAACATGGCCATGCCGGGGAGGACAGAGCTGGCAGGAAGAAACGGTAGCGAGTTCCCGTCTTTCGGATTTGTCTTGCCTCCGCCGAGCCGCGCTATTTGAACGATCTCCGCATACGGCAACGCCGCGCGAATTTTCTCCGCCTTCCGAAACACATCTCCGTACTCTTTGCACACCGTTTCGTATCGCCATGCGACATCGGAACTTTTCCGCGCTCTCCGCACGCTTATACCGATCCGCGCGAGATCTTTCCTGTCCGCCCCGTCGCTCGCGGCCAAACTAATCCGATGCATGGGCGTTTCCCCCCGCTTTTCCGCGCACAGCGTAAGAGTGATATTGCGCCTGCCTCCCGTCGTCGCCTGCGCCCGGTGGTGAGGATAGCTAGGCGAGAGGTCGCATGCTTTCAGTAGTTCATAGCCGCTACGTTCAGTGTCGAATGACGCAAATATCTCATCAAGTATCTTTTGGTCGTGCACGTATCCGTTCTTCCCGCTTTCTTTTCTGGCGACGAAAGGCAGCGTCGGAATGCTATATTGTAGCGAAAGTTTGTATTCGAGGATGCGCGCTTCGTTCGGCGACGTGTGAGCTTTTAGTATCCATACTTTGTCTGCATGTTCGTGATTACACCGCTGTTGGAAACCGACCATGGACTTCCTCTGCCCTTTTGTATATACGGCGGAAACGCCAAGGCGGAATCCCTTACCACGCTTATGCATAAGATACGTGAAGTATAATTGGGGCGTGTGGCCGAGTTTGTATCCTGCGAAATGTATGTGCTCCGGAGTACTTACCAACGTACGGTTTGTCCCCGTCGTTATCTTTATGAGTTCTCCAGAGATGTTTCGAGCTATACTTTTCGAGACTCGCGCGGGCCAGGACCTTCCCCCGCCGTAGTTCGAGAGTACCACATCCCCTTCCCGTATCGATTCGATCGGCCGATGAGTTCCATCGGCCATTGTTATTTGCGTCCCGGCGACGAGACATTGATCTAGATCCCCGACGACGCAGATGTTGTTTGCGTCTCCCGCAAGCATGCGCGCTATCTCAAACTGCACCCTGTTTGTGTCCTGGTACTCATCTATGTGGATGTGACTCCAGCGTGCCCGAAGCAGTGAGAGTGTTTTTGGTGACGTTTTAAGAAGTGCCAGTGTGCAGAGTATAAGATCGTCGAAATCAAGCCCCTCTTCTTCACGGAGCGCGCGTTCGTAGAGATCCCATACTCGTGCAACGCACTGCTCGCGAAAATTATTCGCGCGCTCGGTGTACTCCGCCCACGTTAGTCCATCGCTTTTTGCCCGCGATATGGCCCCGAGCACACTGCGTGGTGTTAGGTCGGCCATGTCGAGTGTTTCGAGTGCTCTTTTTACGGCTTTTATACTGTCGTCGCGATCTAGAATGGTGAAGTTGCGAGAAATACCTGCCTCTTCATGAAATTCCCGTAACAAGCGCACTCCTAGCGCGTGAAAAGTAGAGATCATAGGCAATGCGCTCGTATCGGGAACTAGTGTTTTAACGCGCTCTCGCATCTCGCTTGCGGCCTTATTAGTGAATGTCACAGCGAGAATGCTTCGCGCCGGAACTCCTCCCTCCATGAGATAAGCGATGCGATGTGCAATGGTCCGTGTTTTTCCTGCACCTGCCCCTGCGATGATGAGTAATGGGCCTTTTGCGTGCAAAACAGCCTGTTTTTGAGCCGTGTTTAAGCTTTTTAAGAGATGGGAGTCCTGCATTTGTATTTTGTATCATAGCACGTTGAACCCTTTTTCTTGACAGAATCCTTATCCCCTGTTCCCGTGAAAGGTGGATTGACGTGCCAGACTCATGAAGGTAGGGTTAATGAGACAGTGGCATAGTTGCTTTTCCCGGTTAGGTCCTTTCTCTCTGCATGTGTCGAATGAGCGACATAATAGTGAGGTTTGGAGCCAGATTCTGACTTTCCGAAGCTACTGTCCAAGGCTTATCACAGATAATTTTAAGGATCTCCGCGCCAGCCTAAGGCGCTTGCGGGGAGTGAAATATTGGTTGCAAGCTCTGCCTGTAGCGGCTTTTTGTATTTCCATCCTTATCGTTGTGAGCGTGCTCTTACCCGCCTCCACGCGGGCTGGTCTTTTTAATAGTATTCTCGTTGCGGTAAAAGGGGGTGGTGAGAAAGCGGCGAACGATGCTTTACGGGGGAATCTCCAAACCATGTCTCTTCTTAAGCCCGCCATGAACATCTCCCCAACGCCAGCTCGTGGTGGCGGTGATATAAGTATAGTTGATGACATAGCACTTGTTCCTCAGGAGGGTCCTTCTGGCACGATAGCAGATATCGAGAAACCAAAGAACTCAACCATCAGCCTGTACACCGTGCGCGAAGGTGACACTCTTTCTCGCATAGCGCAGATGTTTGAAGTATCTATAAATACCATTAGATGGGCCAATGACATACCTCTACGCGACACCATCCGCCCGGGACAAATCCTGACAATACTTCCCGTTACAGGAGTTCGGTATACAGTTAAAAGCGGGGACACACTTTCTTCTCTCGCAAAACGTTTTGACGGAGATGCGGAGGAAATAGCACGTTTCAATGGTTTTGCGGATGAGTCATCGCTTGCCGTCGGGGCTGAAATAATCATTCCGGACGGAGAGATTGCGATTGCCGTGGCGTCTCCTTCTCCGCGGCCAACTTCCTCGACGGGAGCACCGACCCCGACGTATGCAGGTTATTACATGCGGCCAATTACGGGAGGCGTAAAGACGCAAGGTATCCACGGCTACAACGGTGTGGATCTTGCCGCGCCCGCAGGCACTCCTATCGTCGCATCCTCTGCGGGCGATGTCATTGTTGTGCGTAATTCGGGATGGAACGGCGGCTATGGTGTTTACGTCGTGATCCGTCATGACAATGATACGCAAACATTGTATGCGCACAACTCCTCCAATATCGTCTCCGTTGGTCAGAGGGTCGTTCAAGGACAGACAATCGGCTATGTTGGTTCGACCGGTCGCTCCACGGGCGCCCATGTTCACTTCGAGATCAGAAATGGTCCAAGAAACCCTTTTTAGACATATGACTTCATTGCTTCAAATAATCTTGCAGATAATCCGCCCCTTCCTCTAAGGGTGTAGCTGGAAGGCGTCAGGCAGACCTCACTTGTTTATAAGTCCCGGTCGGGACTTATAAACAAGTGCTACAACGACCCATTGCACCTCCAACTTTCCATGTGCTATCATGCGGCACGTGCCAAAGCTTTCAATGGATGTCATCGTAGATCTCCAATATGGAGATTGCGGAAAAGGCAAAGTTGCTCACTATCTCGTACAGACCAAAAAATACACTCACGTTTTGCGCTATAACGGCGGTTGCAATGCGGGGCACACCATTTTCCACAAGGGAAAGAAATTTATTACGCACCACATTCCTGCAGGTGTCTTTTTTGGCGTTAGGAGTATCATCGGCTCTGGATGTGTCTTGGATCCTAAACAATTTTTTAGCGAACTCAGGATGCTAAAGAAAGGAGGGGTGCCTACGAGGGGAAAAATATTCATCGCGCGAAACACGCATGTCATAACTTCCGCCCACAAGGCCGAGGACAGGAATGAGAAGAAGGTCGGGACGACGGGTCGTGGTAACGGACCGGCGTATCGCGACAAATATGGGCGCACTGGCGTACGTGCAGAAAAAATCCCAGCATTCCGACCGTATCTTCTCGATCTCTACGAAGAATGGAATCGCTCGCCATACTCAAAGTCTAAAGGTGGCGTGAGAATTCTCGCCGAGGGTGCGCAAGGTTTCGGTTTGGATATTGATTGGGGTGATTATCCGTATGTTACTTCAAGCCATTGCACGACAGCGGGCGCCCTTTTGAACGGCTTGCCACCGCAGGCGATACAAGATGTGTGGGGTGTTGCGAAAATATACGAAACATACGTGGGTGCCAAAAAGTTCCAGCCGAAAGGAGAAGTTTTCGACAAGATAGCTGATGTCGGAGAAGAGTATGGTGCGACAACGGGCCGTCGCCGCCAAGTCAATTGGATGAACATGCAAAATCTCGCACGTGCAGTGCGCATGAACGGCGTTACACACATCGTGTTCAATAAGGCGGATGTTCTCCGCCAGGTAGGAGAATGGGCAATCTACGATAATGGCAAAAAACGAGCGTTCAAAAGCGAGAGTGCAATGCAGGAATTTATCGTAAAGCGTTTGAAAACGTTTGGTATCCCTCGCTCGCGCGTGTATTTCTCATCGAGCAGAGAGAAAATTTGACCTCACCCACCATATTACTGGCGAGCGTTGTGCGAGCGAAATGCAAAAGTACTCTTTTGCATTTCCGAGCCCAGCCCTGCCCACCGAAGGGGGCAGGGAGTCAGAAATTGGCGGAAAGCACTCGCGCTTGTGCGCAGGGAGTGTATTCCGACCCGCAGGGTAAACGCCCTGTAGAGTCGGAATGAGCCAATTTACATGCACATGTTTGAACGTCGCCAGCTTATCCTCTGCGAAACGAGTTTCGTCGTGGAACACGGGAACGTCCGGAAGCTATAGTTCCCGTGCTCTATACTGCAATGCCTCCAGCATGTGCGGAGGTTCGATGGAAGCGTGCTCGGCAAGGTCGGCTATTGTGCGGGCAAGTTTGATGGTGCGGTGATAGCCACGGGCGGAGAGCCTCATCGTACGCGCGGCCGCTTGGAGAGTTTCCTCCGCTTTTGTCGAAAGTTTCGCGAATTCTTCGATGTGTCGCGGCCGCATGTCGGCATTCGTCCACACACCTTTTATGTCTTTGAATCGCGCGCGCTGAAGCGTGCGAGCTGATGCAATTTGCGCTCTCGCAGAGTTTGTCTCAGTTCTTTTTTCTTTTTCTCCCCTTCTCATCACGAGCATCTCCATGGGCATTTCGGGGACAGTAACCCACATATCTATTCTGTCGGCGACAGGGCCAGAAATCTTTCGACGGTATTTCTCGACGATGTGAGGCATGCACTCGCACCGTGTACTTCCCCAGAATCCGCATGGACATGGATTTAGTGCTGCAATGAGCATGAAACTCGCGGGAAATATTGCCGAGCCCTTCGAGCGCGCGATGGAAACCACACGGTCCTCAAGCGGTTGGCGCAACGCCTGAATCACGTCGCGATGGAATTCCGGAAACTCGTCGGCGAAGAGAACACCGCGATGCGCGAGAGTCGCTTCGCCGGGGCGTACTCCCGAAGAGCCGCCGCCGATTAGTGAGGCGTAGGAAGACGTGTGATGTGGCGAACGGAAAGGCGGACGAAACATGGCGCCGCTCTGAAGTGTTCCCGCGAGTGAGTGGATGGTAGTCACCTCGAGCACTTCCTCTTCGGAGAGGTCGGGAAGGATAGAGGCCGTGGCGCGTGCGAGAAGAGTCTTGCCGGTCCCTGGTGGGCCATAGAGAGCGATATTGTGTGCACCAGCGGCGGCTATAATTAAGCCGCGTTTTGCGCTCTCTTGGCCGCGTATCTCATCAAGAGCGCCGTCGTCCTCTGTCGGAAGCACTCTTGGGGTCGCCACCTTTTTTGCCGCTTTCTCAGGCGCGGGATTCTTTAAAATCGCGAGCACATGTTCTAGTGAGGTAATTGCATGTATATGCAAACCATTTACGAGCGAGGCCTCCTCGAAATTTTCTTCGGGTATGTAAAGATCGGTGAATCCTGCATCGCGTGCGGCAATAGCGATAGAAAGGCATCCAAGAATGCCGCGTACGTCTCCGTTTAATGCGAGCTCGCTTGCGAAGAGCTTCCCCTTTGGGTTGAATGTTGTTTGCTCGGACGCAAGTAAAAATGCGAGCGCGAGTGGCAAATCAAATACCGCACCCTCTTTTTTCAGTGCAGCAGGCGCGAGCGAGAGAACTATTTTTTTGTTACTTTTCTTCGGTGATTCGAGTTCATCTGTATTCTTTATTGCGGCGGCGAGGCGATCTTTTGCTTCTTCAACCGATTTGTCCGGAAGTCCGACTATGGCAAACGCGTGAAGTCCTTTTACGATGTCGCACTCGACGGTAACAACGTGTGCTTTCGGAAGCGCTGGTTGTGCTCCAAAAACGCGTGCAAAACCGGACGCGATTTTTTGCTTTTTCACTGCCACAGTAACTTATTGTACCCCGCTCTTTCGCAATGGGGAAAAGAAATGTCGGGACTGTATCGGGAGATTATTCAGCGTCTCGCTATGCAGACGCTATTGCGGTGCGTGCCGCAGGGTTTGCCTCGAGTCGGTCAAACGGAATTTCTTTGCCGCTTTCTTCACAAATCCCGTATGTTCCCGCGTCCATTTTTGTGATAGCGTTTTTCACGTCCTTTAAGCGGGATTCGAGTTCTTCGACTAATGGCACGTTGGTCGCCAGCTCTTCCATTGCGTCGGCCGCATCCTCCGGATCACTGTCGGTCTCTTTCTCAAAACCGACTGGCGTTCCTGTCCAGTCGTCGCCTATTTTTTTTCCGTGTTCCGCGAGCTGTTCTTCAAGATCTACTTGCTCACCATCAAGCGCGGCGCGTAATTCATCGAGCTGTCCTTTTGTCAAATGTTGCATGGACAGTATTCTACCAGCTATAGACCATTTGGCCACAAGCCCCCACACCAATGGTGTCATGGTTGCAGTGGTGTTTTCAGGCGACAAGACGTGCATTTCCCCGTTATCTTCAAAAGAATACTTTCGAAGACTAACGCTGGACGAGTAACAAAAACACAATGCCATCATTGGTATGGGGGCAAGCTCTTGGATTTTTAGAGTTTTCTCTCCGCACGTAGGCGCGAAAGCATCTCCGTGAACGAGTAGGGGCTCTCGGCAATGATGAGAATATTTCGCGTCGGGAACGAGTAGTAGAGCTGTATCTCACCGTTATCATCTTTGAATGCGCGCACGTCATAATTTCGCATAACAACATCCTCGAACTGACGTTTGGCAAGGAGTCCGTCTCCACCCATGACAGTGTTTGGTACAGGAGTGAATGCGGGGGCAAGATCGGCGTTCATAGTAGTTTCCCATTCGAGCATACCGGCGAATGCACGTTCGTATGAGACGACGGGTATGACAAAAAATGGTGCGTTCTCGTCCACTGTGTGGATACCGAAAAAGAATTCGGTGTCTAACGCACGAAAGAGGTCGGGTGAAACGTGCGTGCCGAGAGCATTCAGGAACTCCTCAAGGGTTGCTGGTCGTTCTTCGGCGGCGTTTGCGACGGAGTTGCTATTTGTGGCTATGATGGGTACGACAGGTACAACATTCGTAATGGAGCCAAGGGCCGCGCCGCTTCCAGAGCGAATTTGGCTGAATAAACTCTTTATATCAAATGAGGATAAGTCTTTTAAAGCGAGGGGGAACGAGGACTCTGAAAATAGGAGAGATGTATTGGAGGGTACTTCCACAGTACTATTGCGCTCTCGTATGATGAGCGCAGCTCCGAAAAATGCCGCAGTGCCTAAGCCCGCAAGGAGCACCGAGGCGAACACGATGTTGAATGTGCGGCGCTTTCGTTCGGTAGTAACTCCGAACGCTCGCGGGTGATCGTCACGTCTTTTGTCTTGCTCAAGAGCAGCAGCGCGCACCACTGAGATTTTTTTATTGCGGACGATATCTTGGAAATCATTCTTTAAAGTTCGTATGGGCATTACTGTCGAAGGGATGACCTCGGGACTCTCTTTTTTTATTTTCGACGCACTCTCGTCTTCGACAGAAGTGCCTTGTTTGTCGGGCGCAGTCGAGGACTCTGCTGAAGAGGCAGGTGTTGGCCGTTCGGCATTGGGTGAAGTATTAGACATCGGCTGTTCCCGAGCCCCCATGTTTTGTTTTTCTGAGAGCGAAGTGTCATATGCTATGCCTTTTATTGGCATGTTACTTTCCCCCGAAGGCGTGTGGCGTTCGGGAAGTTTTATTTCTTTGAGTATATTCTCAATGTCTGTTTTTTCGTCGGAGGAAGAAGACCCTTTCGATATTTTCAGTTGACCCTTTGGAGTATCAATATTGCGCACGGGGAGTGGAGGAGTATGCACATCGAGAGGAGTGGATTTTCCCCCTGCTTCGGGCACTGGCTCAATGAGTTTTGTGTTTGGTGGCGTGGGTGTGGTTGGAGCTGAGTGGGTCGGAGTCAGCGCTACGGGTATCGGCGCTGATGTTGCCTGCGGTTTATCAACCGCATTTTTATCAGGCACTACAGGAGCTTCGTGTTCTGCAGAGGAAGGAGCGGCAGAGATTGTTTTGCTCTCGGGAATAACCGCGGGTTGGATGACGGTTTCCTCAATGATGCGCGCTCCGTTGACGGGATTGCTTATTACAGAAGCAGGCGTAGTAGTTACCTTTGGCTTAATTTCTGCGACGCCGGTCTCCGTGTTCATTCCTGTTGTTTGGTCGTTCGCCATAGTTTCCACCACCGGTAGCCGGCTTGAGTCCTTTTCGTGAGGCCCATTCCGGATCGGCAGCTTTGATAGAAAGATTATACCGTCCTTTCTCATCAATTTCTTTGATAGCTACGGGGACTATGTCACCTAGCTTGACTGCATCTGTTATTTTCTCTATACGGAAAGGCGCTACCTCTGAAACATGCACCAGTCCTTCTGTGTTCGGACCTATCTTTACGAATGCGCCGAAATCCAAAACACGAGTGACCGGACCTTCGAAACGTTCACCAGCCATATATTCACGCGTGAGATCGACAACTTCCTTAAGTGCCGCATCTGCTGTACCCTCCCGGCCTGTTATGAAGATGGTCCCGTCCTCTTCTATTGTGATGTCATCGCAGTTCGTGCGTTCTCGAATACCGTTTATCATTTTTCCTCCAGGGCCGATAACAAGCCCAATTTGGTCTACCTTAACCTTCGTAGTGAGAATTTTCGGTGCACGAGGTGAGATGTCGGGGCGATGCGAGGCGATCGCTTTTTGCATAACTTCAAGTATTTCGAGGCGTGCTTTTTTTGCCTGCGCGAATGCTTCGACAAGGACAGAGACAGGAACACCTTCGACTTTCACGTCCATCTGGACTCCGGTGACACCTTCAGAGGTGCCCGCAACCTTAAAGTCCATGTCGCCATGATGATCCTCCGGCCCTTGTATGTCGGTCAGCACTTTGTATGTCGTTCCATCCGACATCAATCCCATTGCTATCCCTGCCACAGGGCGTGTTATAGGGACACCAGCATCAAGTAAGGCAAGCGTTCCTGCGCAGACCGTTGCCATAGAGGTCGAACCGTTTGAAGCCAGACATTCCGATACGATGCGGATTGTGTAGGGGAAGATTTCTTTTGTAGGTAACACTGAACGAAGCGATTTTTCCGCAAGAGCTCCATGCCCCGTCATGCGTCGATTGAACCCACCGACACGTCCCGTCTCGCCTACGGAAAACGGCGGAAAGTTGTAGTGGAGCATGAAGGTTTTCTTCGTATCCTGGAATTCTATGGTGTCTATGAGTTGTGCGTCGCCCGGGCCGCCCAATGTCAAAGCTGCCAAGACGTGCGTTTCTCCACGATAGAAGAGGCCGGTGCCGTGAATGACTGGTGAAATGCCGCCAGCCTGAGCGCGAAGCGTACGCACTTCATCGAGGGCGCGCCCATCAATACGTTTCCCCTTTTTTAGTGCGAGGTCGTGCACATACTCGTCGATACGGTGCTCGAAATACGTAGCAAGCTTACTCGGTTCAATATCGGGGAACTGTGTCGCAGAATGCGCCGTCCATTCACCCTGTAGCTCGCCAAAGTCTTTTTTGGAGAGCACATCATTGAGCTCTTTCAGACGCTTGCCGATCTTCTCATCGAATACTGGAGCGAGATGCTCATCATCCTCGAACGGAGGAACGAATTTGAACTTCTCGACACTTCGATCAGCCACTATTTCCTTTTGCCAAGTTTGCAACTTTTCTATTTCTTCTGAAGCGCGTACCAGAGCCTTCTCAAGCGTGGCTTCGGGAACTTCACGCGCATTAACCTCCATCATGTTTATCAATCCGTCCTTGCCGCACACGGTAAGATCCATCAATGCTTTTGGCGGCAATTCTTCCTGGCGCTGTTTGTATGTCGGATTAATGATGAATTCCGGGCTATCTCCTTCGAGTCCGATGCGGAGTGCTGAAACGGGTCCGTTCCACGGAATGTTTGATGTAGCAAGAGCGAGTGAAGCCGCGTTCACTGCGAGAATATCGGTATCATACTCTTCTATCGAAAGCACCGTGATAATGACCTGGACATCGCGCTTAAGGCCCTTGGGGAAGAGTGGTCGGATGGTGCGATCGACGACGCGTCCTGAAAGGACCGCTTCGTCGCTCGGTCGCCCTTCACGTCGCATGAATCGGCTTCCGAGGATGGCACCTACCGCATAAAACTTCTCCTCGTACTCTACAGATAACGGAAAATAATCCAGGTGGGACTCACGATTACTCATGACAGCGGTCGCAAGGACGGAGCTGTTACCATAACGTAATAAGACTGAACCGTTCGCTTGGTCCGCCCAATCATTGAACTCGGCAGTCATCGTTTTTCCGCCGATCTCGACGGAATACTCTTTTTTCTGCATTGTGTGGTTTCTTATAACCGACCCTCGGATTTTAGATTTGAAAACGCGTTTCAAACCTACCTATCCGCGGGCCACTATTAATGCCATGAGTATAGCAGGGACGATAAGTCCTGTCACCCGCTATTGCACGTTTGGTCTTTTGCCTCACTCAACCCCATCTTTTTCTTCATCGGAAGAGGGTTTCGAATCCGATTGTCGAGTAGTCATAGTGCGGCGCGCACCGGAGCGGTAATTTAAAAGATAGCGGCGCGGGTCATTGTCGAGGTCGAGGAAATCATCCGCTGCTTCTTTCAATTTGAGCGAACTCGAGCGACCAAAAGAAACAACCTCCACCTGGCACCCTCCATGTGTCTGAAGGTACTCCACGAGAGGTACGAAATCTCCGTCTCCCGTCAGAAGTATCACGGTGTCCAACTTCGGGGACGCTGTGATGGCGTCAACCGCGAGACCAACGTCCCAATCGGCCTTTTTAGCGCCACCAGAGAATATTTGGAGATCTTTTGTGCGCATTTCAACGCCAAGTTTGGCTAGAGCATCAAAAAAGGTCTTTTCTTCGCCAGATTCTGTTGTAACGGCATAAGCACGTGCTCGTATCAGCCGGCGGCCTGCTATGGAGTCCTTAAGTAGATTTCCGAAATTTACTCGCGCATGATAGATGTTTTTCGCGCTGTGGTAGAGATTTTGTGTATCGATAAAGACACCGACACGCTGTTCAGGATGTTTGATGATGCTCATGAAAATAGATTAGAGTGCAAGGTCAAAAATCAAAATGACGATGCAAACATGAATAACTTTATAAAAACCACACTCTCACAGGAGTGTACTCTGGTTCAGTGTCTGGAGCAAAAAGAATTACCTCTTAAGCCCAAGTGTCTTGACGATAGTACTATACGCACGCTTGTTTGTGCTCTCAAGGTGCTTGAGATGCTTGCGACGGGCAGCGACGAGTCCCAAAAGCCCGCGACGCGAATGCTTATCTTTGCGATTTTTATCTAAATGAGACGAAATTTCCTCGATACGACGGGAGATGATAGCGATTTGCACTTCGGGAGAGCCGGTATCGGAGTCGTGGCGCTTAGCTTTCGCTATTTCATTAGACTTTTTACGCTTAGTAAGCATGCCACGAATGTAGCACATTCTCTACCATTACGCAAGTCCCTACGCTAACTTTGGCTTTGTTAAGGGACGTAACGGAGCAAGACTTTGGCAACTCTTTGCATCGACTACCCCTTTTCCTCTATTGTTCCGAAGGATCTTCTGCCCCTGTAGTTTCTGAAGCTGTAACACTAATCAATTTGATGCTAAACCTAAGTGTTGCATCAGCGGGGATAATAAGTTCTCCCTCCGGTCCACGTTTTTCCTGCGCGCCGTAGCCGAGAGAAGGAGGAATAACTAATGCGCGCTCCCCCCCTTCACGCATGCCGTTGATGCCTATTTGAAAACCCGGAATAAGCTCAGGGTTTCCGAGGACGAAAATCAGCGGTTCATTATCATGCGCTTCGGAACTATCAAAAACGGTCCCATCCTCAAGCATACCTACATAAAGAATTGACACGACCGAGCCCGGTGTCGCCTCCGCGCCATCTCCAATGGTTATGTCTTGCACCTGAACAGTGTCGGCTGTTTCAGCTGTTTGGTCCTGAGGTTGGGCTTCGGTAGCAGAGTAGTTCACGAAAACATAATATCCGCCGAAGATAACGATTAAGAGAATAATAATTCCTACAACGATAGATTTGGTATTCATAGAACATACCATAGCGCACACTTTGAGACATTCCCATATCTTTTCTGGGGAAAACCTGTTGATAGCGTACATCCACAATTTACACGAGGTTTGTATAAGCAATATTGGTATGCCCTAAAATACCGCTGAGAAGTTTATGTGGGGGTATACTGCGCACATGGCAGAACCTCTTGCCTCAGTAATAAGACCGCAAACGCTCGATGAATTCGTCGGACAGGAACATCTTGTTGGCAAAGGGAAGCCCCTACGTGTTGCTATAGAGAAAAAGGAACTCTTTTCGTTCATCCTCTGGGGGCCGCCGGGAAGCGGCAAGACAACTCTGGCTCGGATCTACGCGATGGCGCTCGGCGCGGACTTTTATGAGCTTTCGGCAGTGGATGCAGGAAAAGAGGACATCAAGAAGGTGCTAGGGGAACGCCGACGCGAACGGACGCTCGGTTTCGGCAAACCGAAGGTCTTGTTCGTAGATGAGATACATCGTTTCAATAAAGCCCAACAGGATTTCCTATTGCCTTTCGTTGAACGTGGGGACATGACACTCGTTGGCGCGACGACCGAAAATCCGTCATTTGAAATTATCGCGCCCCTCCTTTCGCGTTGTCGCGTATTTGTCCTCAACGAGCATTCGGAGAACGAAATGGAGAAGATCATCGCGCGCGCGAAACTGAAAGTATCGAAGCAAGCGCGCGAGTGGCTAATACAAATGGCCGGTGGGGACGCGCGGCAAGCAATTACTGTCCTCGAAACGGCGCACAAACTGTACGGCAAGATAACTCTAGAAACGCTTAAGGAAGCCATCCAATCGAAACACCTACGCTACGATAAGAAAGGCGAAGAACACTACAACACTGTCTCCGCGTTCATAAAATCTATGCGCGCATCACAACCAGATGCCGCACTCTATTATTTGGCGCGCATGGTGGAAGCTGGCGAGGATCCGAAGTTTATCGCGCGACGAATGATTATTTTTGCGAGTGAAGATATCGGCCTTGCGCAACCGACGGCACTTGTTGTTGCGAATGCCGTTTTTCGTGCGGTGGAGATTATTGGTTATCCAGAGGCCGCCATTAATCTCGCTCACGGCGTCGCATATCTTGCAAAGGCCCCGAAGGATCGCCGCGCTTACGATGCTTTACGCGCCGCGGAGATCGATGTAAAAGAGTTCGGCAATCTCCCCATTCCCATCAAGATTCGTAATCCGGTCACGAAGCTCATGAAAGATCTGAAATATGGAGAAGATTATGAAATGTATCCTGGTCGGGCAGATGATACAGACAACTATTTGCCGGAGAAATTGAAGAAGAAAAAGTATCTTCGGGAGAATTAATTGCGGCGCATTTAGATACCACAAAGATATTGTGCGACACGAGGGTGTTAGAATATCAGGCATGATATCTGATCTCAAGTCTATGAAGACCCAGTTTCTCGAGTACATCGAGATAGAAAAAGGCAGGAGTGTTAAAACCGTCGAGAATTATGACCATTACCTGTCGCGCTTTCTCGCGCAGACCAGGGTGCGAACGCCGCCGCAATTGACAGAGTCTGTCGTACGCGAGTTCCGCATGTGGCTTAATCGTCAAGCAGGTGTCTCGGGTAGTATGAAAAAGAAGACGCAGAACTATTACATGATAGCTTTGCGTGCGTTTCTCAAGTATCTTCGCAAAATCGGGGTCGAATCGCTCCAGCCGGAAAAAATAGAGCTGGCTAAGACATCGAATCGCGACCTCGACCTTATAACCGCTGATGAGTTAAACCGTCTCCTAAGAGCGCCAGTGGGAGAAACCGAGACCGCACTTCGCGATC
>CAYPGH010000006.1:15056-18370 GCA_964410475.1 uncultured Candidatus Saccharibacteria bacterium | reverse complement strand
GGCAAATGCTATTCCAGGATGCCATCAAGGTCCACGTCGTAGAGAATTTGTTCTTGCACAAGCCGGTAATTCACGAGCTCCTCCTCGTTAAACCAGTGTGGTATTTCTTTCTTTGCCTCCTCAACAGAGCCGGATGCATGTATGAGATTTCGCACTGCGCGACTGTCAGTATCAGCCATTTGGTAAGAATCAAGAACAAAATCACCACGGATAGTCCCCACATCGGATGTAAGCGGTTCAGTTCCTCCCGTCACTTTTCGAATGATCTCAACCGCATGCGCCCCTTGCCACACACTGGCGACTACCGGCCCGGCTGTCAGGTACTTTCTTAGACCGGCTAGCACTTTCTCTCCTGCGGCGATAGGGTCCGTGGTCGAGGGCTTCAATCCTTTCTTTTCGTATGACGCGATTGCCTTCTTTCCAACGCCTTCTTTCCATCCGGAATCAAGGAGATAATGCTCCTCAACCTGAGCTTCGGTCGGTATGAACAATTTGAGTCCAACGAGTTTTAAGCCCATGCGCTCATAGCGCTTAATGATCTCACCAATAAGCGACCGCTGGATACCATCGGGTTTTACGATGACGAGCGTCCGCTCCTCTTTCGGATGTTGCATGAGCAAGATTGTACTACAATTTTCCTATTGGTACAGCGACGTTGGTACATCCGTCGCGATTGGCCGAGGTCCATAACTAGCTTCAAATTTTTTCCGGACATCCTCTTCCACCTCCTCGCGCGGACGACCGTACGTGTTGTAAGAAAGTTCTTTCATCATATCCACACGTGAGTAATCAAATTGCGGCAGGTTTTGCGTCTGAATTGAGAACGGCCGCGCAGGAACACCGTTCACGAGAAGCGAGAGAACGGCGTGGCGGTTCGGCAAGTTCTCCAGGTCGGGAGCCCCGAATACCGGCTCGAACTGCTTCGCGAGGAATTCCGCATCGGTCGTGCCGACGCGGAACGCCGCTTTTGTACCTACGTTGCCGATTACCGCGTCACGTATCTTCTCATCCAGCTGTGCGATGAACTGATGCGCAATAACGAGCGAGAGCTTGTATTTTCGCGCTTCGGAAAGTATCGTCCCGATCGAAGGTGTCGAGAAGTTCTGGAACTCGTCAATATAGAGGTAAAAGGTCGGGAGCTCCCCACGCGTGTCCACGCGCGAGAACGCTGCTTGCAAGAATTTGGAAACGAGAATAAGACCGAGAAGTGCGGTATTTCTGTCTCCCAAGCGTCCTTTAGAGAGATTGACAAGAAAAATCTTTCGCCTATCCATGATCTCGCGAAAATTAAAGGCAGATTTTTCCTGCGACACGATAGGACGCATAATGTCGTTCGTAAGGAAGACGTCGAACTTGCTTGTTATATACGGCGCCACATTCTCAAGCGATGGGTCACCTTGCGCGGCTTCGGCTATTTTCTTCCAGAACTGAACAATTATTGGATTTTTGCATCGCGAGAGCTTGAGATTGCGGAATTCGGGATCCGCAAAGATACGTGGAACTTCAACGAAAGTCGAGCCACTCTCCGGATCTTCGACAACCAACTGTACGGCATTCCTGTAGTACTGCTCGAACATGGGGCCAAATGCCTCCGGCACGTCGGCGTAGAGCTTACGGAAGATCCCATACACCTCATCTACTACGAATGTTTTCATCTCGGGCCGCGCGCGGTCATACTCAAGCATGTTTAGACCCATCGGCCGCGCCGTGTAGGCAGGATCGAAGTAAATGACGTCATCCATTCGCTCAGGAGGCACAGCCGCCAAAACATCTTCTATGTCGTTTCCGTGCGGATCTATAAAAGCGACGCCCTCGCCGTTTTTGATGTCTTGAATGAGCATGTTCTTGAGCATCCCCGTCTTTCCGGTTCCCGTTTGCCCGATAACGTAGCAGTGCCGCAGGCGGTCCGCCGCATCAAAACGCACAGGGCGCTCTTCCGCGCCATAGCGATTCAAACCGATCGTGATACCCTCGTTCGGCATATCCACAGGCGCTGGTGTCTGCTTCGCAAAACTTCTCTTCAATTCACGCGATGTCGTAACACGTTCTGCCGTGAAGTGGAACATGGACGTTATTTCCGCCAGAGAAAGCGGGATAGCGTACGATGAATCAAAAACACGATAACTGAAATCTCGTAGAAACGACGCTATGCTCCAACTCGAAACTTTTTTAAATCTGAGACGATTTCCTTTCGGATCATCGTACTGATTAAAGGGCGCGATCAGATTCTCCAGAATATCGTTGGCGCGCGCCTTATCCGGAGCGGAGGCCACAAGCCGTATTAGAGTGGGTACGACACGACTTTTTACTTTGCGTCCTATCGCTTCGGTCGCGACCTGATCCGGCTGACGTCGAAATGTGCGGTCTTTCTCCTCCTGTATCTGTTCCTTCGATTTGAACATCACATCGAACGTATCATAGAGCATCTCACCGACAGCGCTCTCCGGGACTTTTAGTGCTTTGTAGAGAACCTTTCCCCTCTCAAGACGCTTCAATATTTTTTTGTAGTGATGGTTGTAGCGGTCGTCTTCAGATGAAACGGTGATTTGCAGGGCCGCACCCTCGCCATGTTTCGCAATCTTTGCGAACGCCGCCAACGTGACGTTCATTGGATCGTGCTCAAACATTTCTGGTGTTTTAAGAGGATATGCTGGATGTTCGGCGAAAGTCGCGTATGCCGCCGCATGTTCACCTTCATAATTGAATATGTTGTAATCGCCGCGTTCTTCTGAAATGCGCGCGTTCGGGAACACTGACGATATGAGGCGCTCCGCCAAATCTTTCTTTTTGCGTGGTACAGCGAGGTACAGAGTTGCTGATTCCGTGCCTTCCGGAACGGCTATTTCAAGAGAGAAACCCTCGTGCCTCGAGATGAGGGAAACTAATCCCGCATAGAGCTGTTCCGAGGATGAGAGAATTTCCGGTAATTTCATCTGTCGTGATTCCTCTTTGCCACGCTCGCCGTGCGCCTGCGGATCGATTATGAAAAGAGCCAGGTCCAGCGCTCGCCGAACGCGCTCCGGTAACTGGGCGCCTCCTTGCGGGAGTCCCTCGGCAATGTAACGCACAAGAACACGGTGGAGATCATCCTCCAGATGCGGATTTTTGAGACGTGCAACAATGGACAAGACGTTTTTAATACCGCGCCCGGCAATCATTCTGATAAGTTCGTCCATCTGCACATCGTGCGCTTCCGGCTCCAACTTCAGGACATTATGAATGACGTCATGTTCAGGCATCACGACTTCTTCATGAAGAAAGGTTGCAGGATGAGCTTCCGCATACGCAACTATTTCGCGCTTGGCTATGCGATC
>CAYPGH010000006.1:12997-14956 GCA_964410475.1 uncultured Candidatus Saccharibacteria bacterium | reverse complement strand
TACTTGCCTTCGAAATGAATTTTGTCCGCCGCCTCATACGCTCGATCAAGCGCATCTTGTAGCGTCGCGCCTACAGCCGAAACGCCGAGTACACGGCCACCTGAGGTTTTTAATTCTCCATCGAATGAGGTGCCTGCGTGAAAAACAACAACATCCGGAAGTTTTTCTGCTTCTTCAATGCCGGATATCGGGAAACCCTTTTCATATGCACCGGGGTAGCCGCCGGATGCAAGCACAATATTGACCGCAAAACCGGGATTCCATTCAATCGTTTGCGATGCGAGATTGCCGTCGACGCACGACTCGAACAAATCCAAGATATCGCTTTTTAAAAGCCGCATGTATACCTGACACTCCGGATCGCCAAAGCGAGCGTTGAATTCCAACACTTTTGTGCCGCGAGATGATATCTTCAGCCCCGGATACAAGATGCCTGTGTACTCAATTCCCTTCTTCCTGAGCGCTTCAAGAGTCGGTTTTATGACACTACTCTCGATATCGGCCATTTGATCCTTACCCACAAATGGCAAGGGGCCAATGGCACCCATGCCTCCGGTGTTCTTACCCTCATCTCCTTCGAGTGCGCGTTTATGATCTTGCGTCAGCGGAAATAATTTGTACGTCTTGCCGTCAGAAAGAGCATGAACGGAAATCTCAGGTCCGTCTAGAAATTCCTCGATAACAACTTCGTCCCCCGCATCCTTGAATGTGTGGTCAACCATAATCTCATGGAGCGCGGCTTCGGCTTCCGAGAGCGTTTGACAGACATACACCCCCTTTCCAAGCGCGAGCCCGCTCGCTTTCACAACTATAGGCACATCTTTTTCTCGTACATATGCAAGCGCCTCGTCGTAGTCGGTACAAACTTTG
Organism: uncultured Candidatus Saccharibacteria bacterium; assembly: GCA_964410475.1. Classification (GTDB taxonomy): domain Bacteria; phylum Patescibacteriota; class Minisyncoccia; order Phycocordibacterales; family UBA2100; genus UBA10103. The sequence continues at coordinate 14,086 of CAYPGH010000006.1, read as the reverse complement.
AACTCGGCGGTCGGAATTCCTGCTTCAGCCATAAGCCGCTTAGAAAACGCCTTCGAAGCCTCAATCTGTGCCGCAACTTTCGATGGACCCCACACACGCAGACCGCGAGCTTTGAATACGTCGACAATTCCTCCGGCAAGTGGGTCGTCCGGCCCGACAATGGTCAGTTCAACCTTATTTTCAGTTGCAAAATCCGCGAGCTTCTCGAACTCCATTGCGCCAATCGGTACATTCTCTCCGCAGATGCGCGTACCGCCGTTCCCCGGCGCAATGTACAGTTTCCCTAATCGCTTCGATGATCTCAACTTCCACGCGAGCGCATGCTCGCGCCCCCCACTTCCCACAAGAAGAACGTCCATGAGACGCATTCTACTATTCTTTCGTGATAATTTCAGGGCCGTTTTTCGTTACCAAAACCGTATGTTCAGCGTGCGCAGTACGCGAACCGTCTTTCGTGCGATACGAGTGTCCGTCCTTATCAACATAGAGCTCGCCCGAACCTAGTGTCATCATCGGCTCTATTGCAATGACGAGTCCTTCTGCTAATTTTGCACCACTACCGGGCACCCCGAAATTCGGCACATGCGGCTCTTCGTGGATTGCCCGACCTACGCCATGACCGGCAAGGTTGCGAGGAAATCCAAAACCATATTTTTGCGCAACGCGTTCGACCGCGTACCCAATATCTCCAGTCGTCGAGCCGACGCGCGCCTGCGCAATACCCGCCTCTAGCGCTTCATATGTACCGGAGACGAGTCGCTTATCTTCCGGAGAACCTTCTCCTACAATAACCGTCTGCGCATGATCAGTGAAAAATCCTTTGTGCTTTATTCCAAAGTCAATGCATACAACATCACCCTCACCAAAAACAGAACCATTTTGACCAGCCGGTGAATGGACGATAACGTCATTTACGGAAACACAGACTCCCGAAGGGAATCCCTGCTCCCCCTTTTTCCCCTTGTATCCAAAAAAAGCCATTTCGTCGCCATCATGCGCGACCATCTCGCGTGCTTTCGTTTCAATATCCGCCGAAGCAACACCCGGCTTTACCATCTCACACAGCACGCGCACATGTTGCGCGAGACG